>CAYSTP010000299.1:0-1500 GCA_964434085.1 uncultured Pirellulales bacterium | reverse complement strand
ACCTGGAATTGTTTGCCCAATATTATCTCGCGAACAGTTACGAAGACGGTTGGCTGTCAGATTCATCGACAAGCCCCTGTGTTGATGCCGGTGAGCCTAATTCTGATTGGAGTGCGGAACCCTGGCCGAACGGCAAGCGGATAAATATGGGAGCTTATGGCGGGACGAATCAGGCAAGCAAAAACGGCAATTTAGCTGATTTCGATGTGAGTGGGATGGTGAACTTCGTGGATTTTGCCGCCCTTGCAGGCAAATGGATGACACACGGCGATTCAATAGAAGATTTGAACAGTAACGGTACGATTGATTACGCTGACGTCAGCATATTTGCAGAAAACTGGCTTTGGCACAAAGATTAGAAAGCCGCTTTCGGCAGCGATAAGAAAAGAGGCCGAAGCAGAGACTTCGGCCTCTTGTTTTGTTTTACATCCCTGCAACCATTCTTTAAGAATGGATTATTTGCCTTGCATGGCTTTATAGATCTCAACTACAGGGTTCGCCTTCTCCGCAGCCAGCCGACCAGAACAACACCAATACCGCCCAGCAGAACCGCTCCTGGAGCAGGAATAACCCTGGCCTTTATCTCAACTACAAGGTCGTTGTAATCGCGGTCAGAGCAGCAGCAGGACCTGTACCCTCCTATTTTCAGGTCTTCCCAAAAGACCAGCCAGGTTGTATAGCCATCGCCAAGCCCGGTAATCTGGTAGGTAACCATGTGGTCCTCCGGCCTATATTGATTGTTTTTAGAAGGATCAGAGTACCACGTCCCGCCCTGGCCGGAGCGCACCCAGTCCCACGTTGTGCCCGGCGTAAAGTCGATCGTGCCGGAACCAGACACAGAGTAGCCGTCGCCACTCACAGCAAAAACCATGGAATAACCTGAACCGGAATCGTAACCAAACTCCTGGGAATACGCGGCAAATTTGGCCTCGGCTGTTATGTCTGCAATACCATCGGTCCAGATTTGGTCATCGGCCGAGGTGGGTGTGCCGCTAACCAGGTTGAGTAATCCTCCCAAATCATAGTCAGATACCCGTGTGGCTACAATGCCGGCTGTACTGGTATATACCAGTGCACCCTGAACATAGTCGTTATCAAAGTCGCCAGGGTATATGTACTCAAGTATCTCCGACATATATGCCTCGCCGGCGGGCGGGTTGAGGACGGTAGTAAATCCTGCCTGAGCAACGCCGACGGCCGCTAAAACAAGAGCCACCATTAGAGACAATTTCTTCATAGGGCGTTTACCTTTAATTAAACATCCCCAAGAGCAGGGCAAATACCCTGCCCTTAGGTGTCAAGTTCTTTTACAGCGCTCTTTTTCTTCTCAGCCAGCCAACTAATGCAACACCAATTCCACCCAGAACAATAGCACCCGGTGCAGGAATGACGCCGACGGCGAGGTTGTCTAATTCGAACGCATACGGCGAAGAGCCGCCCACCCCGCCAAAGCTTGTAATTCTAATCGCATCGAAGGCTGATGTACTAAAGAAATTCACA
>CAYSTP010000298.1:0-1514 GCA_964434085.1 uncultured Pirellulales bacterium | reverse complement strand
AGGACGCGATTGACGCCGCCAAGGACGGAATCATTGACGCGGTAGTAACCGCGCCGATAAGCAAGACAAGCTGGAAGCTGGCCGGTGCAAAATGGCCGGGCCACACGGAACTGTTCGCCGAGCGATGTAAAACCAAACACAAGGCCATGATGTTCGCAGCCGGTCCGCTCAAAGTCGCCCTGGCGACGATTCATGAAGCCCTGTTCGAAGTCCGGCACAAGTTTACAATCGGTTGTGTCTTCGAGCCGATTGACCTGCTAAACGACGCGCTAAAAGACTATTTCGGCTATGTAAATCCGCGGATAGGCGTAGCCGCCCTTAATCCGCACGCCGGAGAAAACGAGCAGTTCGGCGACGAAGAGCGAAGGATAATCTCGCCCGCCATTCTGCTTGCCCAGGAGCAGGGCATCAATTGTGATGGGCCTTTCCCCGCCGATTCACTTTTTATGCGGGCCGTCAGGGGCGAATTCGACGGCGTCGTAGCGATGTATCACGACCAGGGGATGATACCGGTCAAATTACTTGCGTTCAACGAAGCGGTAAACATTACTCTCGGCATTCCTATTATAAGAACGTCGCCGGCACACGGCACGGCCTTCGACATCGCAGGCCAATCCATCGCCGACCATGCAAGTATGAAGGCCGCAATCCAAACGGCGATACGAATGGCACAAACCAAAAAAGAACTCGCGGTTCACTCAGCCAATTCTTCAAATGCATACTAAGCAGCAAATTCAGCAGCTACTTTCATCGGCCAACTTCTCTCCCAATCAGCGCCGCGGACAAAATTTCCTGATAGACCTGAACCTCATGAGGCTGCTGGTTAATTTGGCAGATATACACAGCAACGACGTCGTGCTGGAGGTCGGATGCGGAACCGGCTCGTTGACAGGCGCCCTCGCGGGAAAAGCTGCCAGGGTAATCACGGCTGAGATTGAGCAGGCCCTGGTACAGATTGCCAAAGAGCAGCTCGCCCGGTATGAGAATGTACAGATTATTGTATGCGACGTCCTTGAGAACAAAAACACGTTCGACTCTTCGGTCATCGAGGCACTGCGCCGCGCGCGCAACGAACACAGCGGCAGGCTTCTACTCGTCTCCAATCTGCCGTACAGTGTCGCATCTCCGGTTATGCTGAATCTGGTAACAGGGCCGGTACAGGCCGACTGTATGTATGTCACGGTACAGAAGGAGGTGGCTGAGCGCATGGCCGCTTCGCCGGGCAATAAGGACTACGGCAGCCTGAGCATCCTGCTCAAAGCTACGGGAGATGTAAAAATCGAAAGAAAATTGCCGCCGAGCGTCTTCTGGCCGGAGCCCCAGGTCGATTCGGCAATCGTAAGTTTCATACATCAGCCGGAAAAACTAAAACGCATTTACGACATGAAAATATTGTCCGAGGTTGTTGCTTTGTTCATCGGGCATCGCCGTAAAATGCTCAGGGCCTGCACAAAACTTGCTCATGGACGTTTGGAGCAGGTACACAACTGGCCGCAGATATTTGAAAAAGCCTG
>CAYSTP010000297.1:0-1514 GCA_964434085.1 uncultured Pirellulales bacterium | reverse complement strand
TTAACCACCTATGAAGAGCTCGAAGTCAAGTAATAAAACTTTCTTTGCCTCAAAATAGCTGCTTTGAGGGCATCCTGACTTACAGCGTCAGATTCAGCCTTATAAAGCTCTTTTATTGAACCGCAATGGTCCTGCTTAGTAAGATCTGCTGATATCGTTTCTCTGCTTCGCATTAGGGGCAAATATAAAGTTGCCAACCACCTATCGGGGACATACTCATACAGCAGCAGTCCATGCAGATTATGGAGGCACAGCAATAAAAGGCGGCGGTTCATTCACAGATCGGGGACAGCCCCCAAGGGACGTCCAGTGGTTAAACAGGAACACGCCGCCGGGATCAACCTCGATATCAAATATCATTACTATACGCAAACACATTCTTCAACCGGTTCTGATAAAGTCGCGTTAGCCTGGTCGAACTGACAGCTTCTTTTCCACATACCCCACATCACGGTCAGCAATTTTCTTGCGACAGTATGTCGGGCGTTGCCGGGTATTATTCCATTTTGCACCATCCTTTCATAGTCATCTTTGAAGGTGTTTTGTTTTTGGTTTATCGCCGTAAGAGCGGCACCTAATATCGCATTCTTGAGGATACGGTTAGCGGCCCAGGGCAGCTGCAATCTCGCTGGTTTAGGTTTACCGTTTTTGTCTGTGCCGCTGGCGGTTCTTTGCAGACCGATACCGCAGTATTTCCAGAGCTTGTTTTTCTTCTTGAACCGCCAGGGCGTATCCAGATAAGCAAAGATAGTTACGGTACGGATAACCCCGATACCGGCCAGTTTCTTCCAAAGACGGATGATTGGATATTTTTTGCTGAGGTTTATTAACTGCTGTTTAGCCATGCGTGCCTGCTTGGCGGTGGCGTCATAGCCAATCCAGAGCATGAGCAATTGTTTGGCCAGGGCAGGCCGTTTCAATTTGCTCAGCCACGTGTCTCGATGCTCAGGCTGACGCAAAACCTTACGAGGTATGGTGATGCCATACATGCGACAGCGGGCGCGAATCTTGTTTATGTTGCGAACGGCATCGCGAACTCTATCGTGGTATAAGCTGACCCAATGCTTCAGCTCGGCCCGCTGGTCACTATCAGAGTGATAGACTTCTCTGAGATAACCGCCGGCCAGCAGCATTGCTAACTTGACCGAATCAATCCTGTCGTCGTGGTCGCCGTCTGAACTTATCAATTTATTGCGTCGAGGGTCGGCTACAACGAAACGCTCAACCTTCTGATGCAGGTTCCGATAAAGCCAGCCGGCCATAGGTCCTTCTTCTATGGCCATGTGTTTTTTGCCGGGCAATGAGTCCAGAACCTGTACCACGGCTGATATGCCGGCCGGTACTGTGTAACGTTTTACGATTTTTTTCCGACTTTGTATTGCTATTTCTATGTTGTTGCTATGCACATCGGCTCCGATATAATACGTTGCCATAAGGGCCTCCTTTCGTATAACGGTTAATAATGCCACCCGAATTATACTTAAGGATGCCCTCTCTTCATATCTTCACAGATT
>CAYSTP010000296.1:0-1525 GCA_964434085.1 uncultured Pirellulales bacterium | reverse complement strand
CTTCTATGAAGCCAGGCCTGTCAAGTTAAAATTTGTTTGATTGGTTCAGCCTTCTATCCGAGTTTCCACGCACCGCGCAAAACGGCTCTAATACCGTGGTCTCATTCAACTTATACGACAACACCTATTCTCTGTGGCGAGCTCAAAGCCCATTTCGCAGACCAGGTTGTTGTCATGCCAATCAAAACAAACTTCATCAAAACAACTTTACCTTTAATGTCTTCCGGAGGGGGAGAAAAAACTCCGCCTTCCATCAGGCAGCCACATTCGAGACCTTTGCCGGTTCATCACGCCACGCTGTGCCGTCACGCAGCATCGCCCAGCACCTGACCAATAATTTCCTCGCCACTGCTGTTATCGCTATCTTCTTACGAGATGGGCTGCCACGCAATATACGCTGATATGTCTGCTGCATCCAACGGTTATATCGCAAACCAAGCCAGCTAACTTCAACCAACAGCGAACGCAACAGTTTATTGCCCTGCCCGCTTATCTTTCCCTGACGATTCATCGAACCGGATTGATACTGTCGCGGCGTTAATCCGGCATAACTGCCGACCTGTTTGCCGCTGGAAAACCTCCGGGGCTCATCCAGATATGCAACTATCGCCTCAGACAATCGCGGCCCAACACCGGCCGCCGTCTGTAATAATTTGATCCGACAATCCGATTCAGCCAGCTTATCAAGCTTGACTGTAACCTCCGACAAGGACTTCTGCGTAGACTCCAGCATCTCGAGCTCAACGTATAACTGACCCCGCCACAGATTATCAACTTCACATTCGGCCAGAGGCGATACCATCTGATTTAACAACTCAAGAGATTTTTTTGTCCAGCCTGATTTGCCTGATGACATCGTATAACCCTGCTTGTCTAAAATAGAACGAATGTTGTTTTTAATCTGAGTGACTCTCGCTACCAGCGTCTGACGATACTGAATCAAACACCTCTTCTGGCGAACGTCCACCCCGGGGATATGTACAGTCGGCAATTGTTCCATAGCCGAAAGTTGCGCCAGCTTTAAGGCGTCCTTCCTGTCGTTCTTATTCTTGAGGTTCTTCCACCGCCACGCCGCAGTGTTCGGATTAGCTACTTGTGCATCTAATCCCAGGGCCGTACAGATATCATAAATCCATCCTGCAGACGAACATATTTCAAAAACTACCCTGTCAGGCGAATGCTCCACAAGCAAATCATGTATCTGCTGCGGCGTAGTTTTAACCTTTCCGAACGTATGTCTGCCGCATCCGCTGTCATAGAAACAAATTACAGTATTGCTCTTTGCCAAATCCATTGCTAAAATCTTCATAGTCAGGCCTCCTTGTGCTAATAATTGGCTAAATGCCTCGAATTATTTGAGCGGTCCCAGTGACCAGCTCGTAAAAGCGGATTATACCGCTCACATCGAGGCCTGGCTTTCATAGTTTCTCTGTGGCTGAAATAAAAAAGTTTGTTCTCTGTGGCTATGAGACCAAAGATATTACTTGTCAATCCGCCCATATACGATTTCGCAGCGTACGATTTC
>CAYSTP010000295.1:0-1537 GCA_964434085.1 uncultured Pirellulales bacterium | reverse complement strand
ATTACCCTATGGCAGGGGATAATCAAGGGCAAGGAGTTGCGAGCCAAAGCGCCGCCAACGGCCCTTATCGCTTCGGGTCGGCCCACTTTTTTCGCTAATAGCGCATAAGTACTGGTTTGGCCGGGCTTTATCTTTCTGCAGGCCCGCAACACCGCCGCGGTAAATGGGCTTAACAGACGCAAATCGACCCTGACATCGGAAAAACCATCGGCACAACTACCTTCATAATAAGCTCTTATACGCTTCTGCAACTGCGAGAAATACTTATTATCGAAACCGGCTTGGCCGAGGTCGGCCAGAAGGTTTTGCACAACTCGGTTACAGTTAGCCAGAGGCAGGTGGGTTCGGATTAGCTGGTTGTCCGTGCCAGCCAGACCGAAATGGCCCCAGTCAGTACTGAAAACGACGTATTTGACTTGCATAACAACTATTTTAACCACGAATGAACACGAATTAACACTGATTTATTGACTCAGGATAGAATTCTTGGTAATAGTAACGGTTTTCTCATAGCCCAGAGCCGCCTCTAAAAGGTGGGTCAAGACTCCCCGTAAAACCGGGGGCTAAATGGGAACCCAATATTCAGCATGCGCAGCGAAACGAATTAATATGACTCTTGAGCAGTACAGAGAACGAATAGACCAGATTGACAAAGAGCTTGTCAAGCTGCTCAATGAGCGCGCGCAGGTGGTAATTGAAATTGGCAAGCTCAAAAACAAGACCGGCGGTCAGATATACGCGCCCGACAGGGAAAAAGAAGTCTTAGAGAAAATCAAGGCTGTCAATCAGGGACCGTTGCCCGACCGAACGCTGGTGGCCGTATGGCGCGAGTTGATGAGCGGCTCGTTCGCACTGGAAAAGCTGCTGCGAATCGGATACCTCGGCCCTGAAGGAAGCTTCAGTCATAATGCAGCAATACTCAAGTTCGGCCAGAGTGTTGAATACGAACCGCTGACCGACATCAGAAGCATCTTCGCCGAGGTAAGCAAAGGACATTGTGACCTTGGTTTGGTGCCCATCGAAAATACGACCGGCGGCGGTGTTATCGAGACCTTAGACGCCTTTACGGATTCGGATGTCAAAATCTGCGCTGAGGTCCTGATGGCAATTCACCATAACCTGATGGCCAATTGTCCGTTAGAAATTATAGAAAAGATTTATTCCAAGCCGGAGGTCTTTGCCCAGTGTCGCAACTGGCTCAGCGCAACATTCAAGGAGGCAAATACGATTCCCGTCGCTTCGACTGCAAAAGCCGCAAAGATGGCAGCCGAGGAAGAAAACGCGGCGGCGATCGGCTCGGCAATTGCGGCGGAGCTGTACGGTCTGAAGATTGTCTGTGAAAACATCGAGGACATAACCAACAACATTACCCGTTTTCTTGCTATCAGCAAAGAGGACTGCAGGCGCACGGGCGAAGATAAGACGGCGATACTTTTCAGCACCGCGCACAAGGCAGGGGCACTGGCTGACGTACTCGACGTCTTCAAGCAGCACCAGATAAACCTGACGAATATCGAATCGAGGCCGAGCAAAAAAC
>CAYSTP010000294.1:0-1627 GCA_964434085.1 uncultured Pirellulales bacterium | reverse complement strand
CCGCCAGGTTCCGGTCGATATGACTGAACATCAGGCTTATCTCAGCCACCAGATTATCGCCGCAGGTAATTTTGCCGCGAGTGCTCGCCGCCTCGTCAGTAATCGACTCAATCTCGGCCTCCAGTCTGAGCGTATCGCCTGGACGGACATATCGGTGAAACACGCTCTTGCTTATCTTGGCAAGTATGACCTTTTCCGCGAAGTTGCGGGCCTGGCCGACCAGTATCCCCGCCGTCTGCGCCATCGCCTCTATCATTAGACATTCGGGCATCATCGGAAAACCCGGGAAATGGTCATGCAGATGCTCCTCGGCCAGCGTTACGTTCTTTATCGACACCGCACGCCTGCCGCTTTCGAATTCCACGAACTTATCTATCCATATCCAGCGCATAAACGCCTCTATTAAACGCAACGGCAGGATGACAAATGGTCACTCCTGCCGTTAGATTTTCCAGCCGGGCAAATATGTCAAGCCGCGTTGAGCTTCATCTCTACAAAGTTGACGACGGAGTTGACCGTAAACAAATCGCCCAGCTTATTGATATCCGGGTCCTTCTCGAACGATGAAAGGTCCGTATGCGGCATTGAATTTCTTAATTCCGTCAGCCCCTTTTCGGTCAGCCTGCCGTTCTCCACAAATTCGGAATTACCCATGAGGCTCTCCGCCGGAAAAAGCTCCTCACGGGGAATCTTGATACCGAACGCCTTCTCCAGCCGGAACACGATATCCAGAAAGTCGATGCTCTCGGCCCCCAAGTCACCCATCAGTGTTGCATCGCTGCTAACTTCATCATCGTCAACACCCAGCGCATCGACCAGCACCTCCTGCACCTGACCGAAAATCTCATCCCGACTCATCGCCATATTTGTCTTGCCTCCAGCTTTTTACTTTTTTACGTTTTACTTTTTACTTTTTACTTTTTTAACAGTTCCCAGCGTTTTTTAAGGCTTTCTATTACCTCTGCATCGACTGCCGCCATCTTCGGGTCCTGGTCGGCTAAGTTAAAATGCCGCAGGCCGAACCGCGCCTCAACAATCGTTTGGCCGCTGCTTAGGCCGCTGCCGCTGAAGCTGCTGACGTTCTCTTCGATAGTCTTGGCCTCGACAGTATACTCAATTTGCCCGCCCGGCGCAAGAAAACTTTTATATTTTACGTTTCTCGCCTGTTCCAGCAACACCATACTGTGCGCGAAATTTTCACCTATACGCACCAGCCACGACGCCGACTCAATCAGACCCTCCAAAAGCAGAACGCCCGGCAGCACGGGGAAGGTCGGGAAGTGGTCCGCTAAATACTCCTCCGCCAGCGAAACATTCTTGATTGCCTTAATCCTTTTGCCCGGCTCCAATTCAATCACCTTGTCTATCAGTATAAACCGCATAGTTGCGGCAATTGTAGCCGTTAGACGAAGTTTTTCCAGCATTTTCTGCCGACCAATTTCCAACTAATGAGAAGCAGTTATAAAAGCCGACACCTATCAAAGAATTAGCGGCGCTTGCCTGACCGGGCAGCAACGGTTAATATAGAGGTGATAAATATTAAGAGCATCTGACATAATGAAAGAGACACAGATTTATACAGATTTACACGGTTTTTATTTCAATTCTCTGTGACCTCTGTGTACTC
>CAYSTP010000293.1:0-1708 GCA_964434085.1 uncultured Pirellulales bacterium | reverse complement strand
GGATACCTGAGCAAGCATAATGCGCACGCTTATATATTCGCGGGCGCCGACGGAGTAGGTAAATTCAAGACGGCTTATGAGTTCGGCAAGCTGTTGTTATGCGAAAAACCTCAAATAAAAAAGGATTTTGCCGACAGTTGTGGGAAGTGTAAGTCGTGCCGTTGTTTCGAGGCTGGGTCGCATCCGGATTTTGTGCACGTTTATAAAGAGCTTCTGGAGTTTACTGAAGACGGCAAGGGACGGGCGGCGCCGGTCGAGATGCCGATAGACGTTATACGTGAGTTCCTGGTTGGACAGGTATCAAAGAAACCGACCCTATCGGCGAGAAAGGTGTTTGTAGTATCCGAGGCGGAAAAGCTCAACATATCTTCGCAGAATGCCCTGTTAAAAGTTCTGGAAGAGCCGCCTGGGTATTGCTGCATAATGTTGTTGTGCACACGCCTGGAAAGGCTGCTTGCGACAACGAAGTCACGCTGCCAGATAATCCGGTTTGGGCCGGTTGACGAGCAGCGAATCTTCGCCAAGCTCGGTGAGATGGGGCTGGGAAAGAAAGAAGCTCGTTTTTTTTCTCGGCTTGCGCAGGGCAGTATAGGCCAGGCGAGCAGTTGGGCGCAGCTTGAACTTGACGGAGCGAGTTTGTATCAGACCAAGATTGAGTTAGTTGACTCGCTTGCAGAGTACAAATATGAAGACTCGCTTGAACTAGCGCAGAGGTTTGTGCAGGCCGGTAAAGAGCTCGGTGAGGCCTGGGCAAAGACCGATGCTGCAACCAGTAAAAGCGATATAGGCCGCAGAGCCTGCCAGACGATAATCAGGATTGTGATTTCGGCCTTGAACGATGTAATGAAGCTGAGCCTGGGCGATGAATCGAATATGACAAACGCCGACCAGAAAGAGCAGATTGCCGCTCTTGCGAGGGACTTCGGCCCGGAGGAAGCTGCGGAAAGAATCGCTGATTGTTTTGAGAGTCTGCATTGGGTGGAGTCGTCCGTTAATGAAAAGCTGCTGTTTGAGCGGCTATTGTTAAAACTGGCAAGTTATGATAAAATAAAGGTTTGTCAATAAGATGCAATGAAGTCTTAACCTGCAGGTAGTAGAATGTCAAAGACGGCTCCGGCCAAGAACAAACCACAAAGGCACAGGAAGTATCTGTTAGTTCGCCATGGACAGATGAGTGCCATCGGATTATTTGAGCACGACCAAAGCGAAGTGCCCAAGACCCCTACCCGTGTGGTGGTCAAAACGGAAAAAGGGCTGGAGCTGGGTTATTTAGTGGGGCAACTGACGGCTTACAGGGGCGGGCAGTTCAAACTCAATCCCGACCAGATAAAAGAGTATTACGAGGCAAGCGAAATTGAATATGCATGCGAGCCGGCAGGAAGGTTTGTTCGATACGCGACGGCGGCAGACATCAATGAGGAGCGGCACCTTCGACAGATAGTCAAGGACGAGATAGAATGCTGCAGGCGGTTCGTGGAAGAGCTGAACCTGCCGATGAAAATTATCGATGCCGAACATATCCTCGGCGGTGAGCGAATTATCTTTTACTTCAGGGCGGACGGACGGGTCGATTTTCGCGAATTAGTCAAGAAGCTTGCCCATGAGTATCAGACTCGAATCGAGATGCGGCAGATAGGCTCGCGCGACGAAGCAAAGATACTGGGGGATGTGGAAAGCTGCGGGCAGCAATGCTGCTGTCAGCGGTTTC
>CAYSTP010000292.1:0-1725 GCA_964434085.1 uncultured Pirellulales bacterium | reverse complement strand
ATGATGACGAGGACGCTTACGGCCAGTGCGGCCCCCAGGCCGATTACTAAAATCTTGTAGTGTGTAACGGCGTTGTCGGAATACTCCTGATACTCGTTCTCTTCGACCGCCTCACCGTCGCTTAACTGCTGCAGCGTCGAGACGTCAAATTTCGTTCGGGCCCGGTATGGCGCCTGGCCTGCCCGGACGGCTTCGAGGTCTTCCAGCAGCTCTTCGCAGTCGCTGTATCGATTGTCTTTATTCTTGGCCATCATTACTTCAATGACTTCTGATATACCGGCGCTGAGGGAGGTATTGATATGGTCGGGCGGAACGAGCTCTTCCCGCAGGTGTTTTCTCATTACGTCGGACGGGTCATCTGCCATGAAGGGGACACGGCCGGTGAGCATATGGTAGAGTGTAGCCCCCAGGCCGTATATATCCGCCCTGCCGTCGATATCCATCTCCCCGCGTATCTGCTCCGGCGCGATGTAGTAAGGGGTGCCGTAGGCGCGGCCCTTCTCGCTTTTGGCGAGCTCGACGTCGGTGGTTTCTCTGGCGAGACCCATGTCGGCGAGCTTGACGAGGCCGTCCTCGGTAATCATTATGTTCTTCGGCTTGACGTCGCGGTGAATCAGTCCTACGGAATGGGCGTGGCTGAGGGCCTTGGCGACTTGGATGGCAATATCAAGGGCATCGGGCTCAGAGAAGATTTTTCCGGCGGCGAGGTCGTCGTATATCGTCCTGCCCTTGACGTACTCCATGACAAAATAGTGATAGCCGCCGGCTTCGCCGACGTCGACGGCCTGTACGATGTTGGGATGATTGAGCTTTCCTGCGGCCTGGCCTTCCTTGTAAAAGCGCTCGACGTACTCGGGATTTTCGGTGAATCGCCTGGGCAGGACTTTAATGGCTACGGTCCGATTCAGGCTCAACTGCCTAGCCTTATAGACCACAGCCATTGCGCCGGCACCGAGTTTGCCGAGTATCTGGTAGCCGGGAATCTGATGTGCTGCGGCTCTGCTTTCCTTCAAGCTGCTTTTAAGGCGTTGGGCCTGTGCGGCAGTGACATAGCCCAATTCAATCATCAGGTCCTGAAGCGCTATGTGCTTGTCGGGGGTACGCGACTTGAGTATGGCCAGTGCGTGCTTTAGCTCGTCATCGGTGCAAAGGCCCTGCTCGACGGCCATTTTACCGAATACGGAATCGTAGTTTGTCTCGTTCGCCATAAATCCCCCATCATCCGGCCGGGCCGGATTCGGGCTTGCGTTCCACACTAAGCCAATTATGGTTTAATTTCAGGGGCATTGTCAAAGAAAATTTCCTTTCTCTGTTCTGAATTGTATGGAGACGCTATAAGCCGTATCGAGTATATTTCGGACGTTTTGGGGGCGTGGTTTAAGGGTTTTAATGGCTGCCCCCTTAGGGGTCCCCAAGGGGATTACGCTGATTTAATTAGACTCAAGACACCAGACCTAAGACTACAGACTAACGACTTTTTGAAACCACAGATTTCACGGATTAGAGAATCGCCGTGCCGGCGACCGCTAAACATCCTCGATACTGGATGCTTGATACTGGATACTGGAAATGGATACCTGCTTGGGCTCAAAAATTCTAGGCCCCAGATAAAAACATTCTGGGGTCTTCGCTGCGCTTCGACTGGGAGCTAACCGAGGCGGGTTTTTTGTTTTTCAATGTCTGGATTGGCGGATAAATTTCGTGGATTTGGAAAGATTCAATTTC
>CAYSTP010000291.1:0-1761 GCA_964434085.1 uncultured Pirellulales bacterium | reverse complement strand
CATCGTAATCCCCCGAAGCGACGAATGTCATGTTGGGGAAATCCGGGTCTGTGCCCGGTAACATATCTGTCAGTTCTTTGATTTGTTCGATGAGGAACTCAGCGGTGGAGAGCTCGGCAGCGGCGCCGTTTACCCTGGTAAATGAACCGTTCGCTGCAATCAGAGCGGCTACAGCTATGCCGACCAGCAGGGTGGCGAGCAGACATTCCAACAGCGTAAAACCGCCTTCGGTGGTTTTTCTAATGCGTTTGTACATATTACCCTCCTGCCTGCAAACGAATTGGTCGTTATCTGCCTGCGACAACCGACGACATCTTGAAGATTGGCAGGATAATACTCATTGCGATAAAACCAACCATTACACCCATCACGACAATCATTGCCGGCTCTATCATTGAGGTAACGGTCTTTATGACCGTCCTGAGCTCTCTGGCATAGAATTCGGAGACATCTCTCAGGACGTCAGACATTGTACCTGAATCCTCACCGCTGCGAATCATCTGCACCACGTTGGACGGCATCAGGTCGTACCGGCCCAGGCTGGATGCTATTTTCTTTCCCTGCCGGACCTCTTCATAAACGCCCAGCCACATATTCTTATACAGTATGTTGCCGGAAATTTGGGCGGTGATTGATATTGTATTGAGTATCGGCACTCCCGCCCTGGTCAGGACGCCCATCGTATGGAGACTTCGCGTGATATAAAGATTGTGACACAATCTCTTGATAATCGGAAGGATTAGTTTTGTCTTGTCCCACCAGAGGCGTCCTGCTGTTGTGTGATGAGTCAGATAGAATGTACCGCCGCAGGCTATCATCAGAACGGGCAGTATGAAGTACCAGTTGCCCCTTACGAAGGCGCTGCTGGCCATAAGTATCTTGGTGGGAGCCGGAAGGAGGTGTTCTTTTCCGGCGAATATGCCCGCAAATCTTGGCAGTACAAAACAGAGCAGGAATATAGTGACACCGATGGCCATGACGGCAATAATGATTGGATAAACCATCGCACTTTTGATTTGTGAACGTGTCGCAGCTTCCTCGTCGAGGTACTCGGCCAGCTTCTGGAGCATATCGCTGAGTGAGCCGGAGATTTCCGCGGCTGCGACCATATTGACATACAGACTGCCGAATACGTCAGCATGGGCTGAAAGGGCCTGTGAGAAGCTCTGTCCTGCTTCTATCTGGTTGCGCAGGTCGAGGATTATTGCGCGGAACTTCCGGTTTGAGCTCTGTTCGCCTATTACCTCGAGGGTGTCCTGCAGGCTGATGCCCGCCCGTATCATAACCGCTAACTGGTTGGTGAAGTGCAGGATGTCTTTTCGGCTGGGCCCAAACTCGACCTTGAAGTTTTTAAGTTTTTCAACGAGATTTTGTGGGTGGTTCTCGACCTTGGGGCCGGATGTAGAGTCGATACGTGGTGTTTGTCCTGCCGGTTTATCGGCGACGGCTGAGGCTGATTTACCCACCTGTGAATTTGTCTGTAGCATCTTTCCATCCCCTCGTTGCGGCTAACCGGGGTCCCCGAACGCTTTTTGTTGCGTTTAGGGTGTTCTTCTATACCTTCTGAGACGTATGTTTAATCAGACACTGCTGCACCGACAGGTTCCGGTCTTTTGACGGAAGCGAGCACCTTTTCCATCTTGCCTGGGTTAGTGGAGCGCAGGATGGCCTCTTCTCTGTCGATATAGCCATTCGAATACATTTGCACTATGCTGTGGTCCATACTTTGCATTCCAAGCCTTCTGCTCGTTTCGATGATGT
>CAYSTP010000290.1:0-1763 GCA_964434085.1 uncultured Pirellulales bacterium | reverse complement strand
CCGCGGATGAGCAGCTCCGAGAGCAGAACAATCGTACCGAGCATTATGCCGGCCAGTGTTACAAACAATATATCGCGATGAACTATGTGGCTCATCTCGTGGCCGATGACGCCCTGCAGCTCGTCGCGGTTGAGTCTGCCGAGCAGTCCTGCTGTTACGGCAATCGAGGCGTCCTGCGGATTGCGGCCGGTCGCGAATGCGTTGGGGGCGGGGTCGGGCACGATGTAAATCTTCGGCATCTTACCGAGGCCGGCGGCGATTGTCATCTCCTCTACAACGTTAAACAGTTGCGGATGGACGTCTTTTGTAACCGGCTGGGCCCTGCTGGCCATCAGAAAAATTTGGTCGCCACCGGCGAAGCTCACGGCCGTCAGGATGAGCCAGATAACCGCCGCGATGACTATGCCCCAGGCGCCACCCGCAGGCCCAAAAATCAGCGCGCCGATGATGTAACCCAGCAGCAGCAGGACAACCGCCATCAGGGTCATCAGTATTATTGAGTTTCGCTTATTGGCTCGAATTAATTCCCACATATTTCAAGCCTGCGTATCTCAGGAGAAACTTACCTTCGGTGTTTCGCGTTCGGCGGCAACTTCTATCTCGAAGTAGTCTCGCTTGCCGAAGCCGAACGTCCCGGCGACGAGGTTCGACGGGAACATCTGAATCTTGTTGTTGAAGAACATTGCCTGGTCGTTGTAGTTCTGCCGCGAGAAGGAAATCTTATTCTCCGTACTGGTCAATTCTTCCTGCAGGGACAGGAAGTTTTGATTAGCTTTGAGGTCGGGGTAGTTTTCGACGACCAGCATGAATTTACTCAGGGCCTCACCGAGGGCGCCCTCGGCCTTGGCTGCGTCGGCGACGCCCTTTGCACCCATTGCAGCGGCGCGGGCATTAGTGATGGCCTCGAATGTCTCGCGCTCGTGGTGCATATAACCTTTGGCTGTCTCGACGAGATTGGGAATCAGGTCGTGACGACGCTTGAGCTGTACGTCAATCTGCGACCAGGCGTTGTCCACCTGGTTGCGCAGTCGGACCAGGGCGTTGTAGATGCCGATTATTCCCAGAACCAGAAATACCAGGCCGGCGATGATAACGATGAGCACTACCGCTGCTATACCCATAATGTTTCTCCTTAAAGGGGCCACAAAAAGGCACAAAAGAATTTATTATTTACAATTCATCGGATTTTGAGTTTGAAAATATTTCAGCCAGCAGTTGCTGAATCTTACTGTTACTATCGAGCTGCGCCCGTTTTAATATATCCTGCAGCTCACCGCCGTCGAACCACAGGCCGTGCTTTTTGGGACACATGTCGAGCAGAAGCTGCGGCTTGTCCCTGCCGACGACCACCTTGTCCATCTTCTTATAGCAGATGGGGCATTTACGCCTGGCCTCGGTGCACTCGGTATCGACCTTGAACGATTCAAGCAGCTCCGCCGAGCGGACGGCGTCGTCAATCAGCATCTCCAGCTCGCCGGCGTCGAGCCAGATACCGCCGCAGCCGAAACAGTGGTCAACCTCGACCTGCTGCAACTCCAGGACAACCATAGCGTTCTTACAGACCGGACAATCCATCTCTGGCGCCATTCCATAATTATAAATACGCGGATATAGTACAAGAAAATCAAAGAATCCGCACGGAAATTTTTTGACACGGACTGACAGGATATATCAAACCACGAATTAACACGAATGAACACAAATAATTTTCGACACGGATTTACACAGATTAACACAGTTTAGTGCTATTCATCAAAGACCAA
>CAYSTP010000289.1:0-1766 GCA_964434085.1 uncultured Pirellulales bacterium | reverse complement strand
TTTGC
Source organism: uncultured Pirellulales bacterium (assembly GCA_964434085.1). Taxonomy (GTDB): domain Bacteria; phylum Planctomycetota; class Phycisphaerae; order Sedimentisphaerales; family Anaerobacaceae; genus JBBABK01. The sequence continues at coordinate 1,761 of CAYSTP010000289.1, read as the reverse complement.
GCACAAGCTCCACGAAACGCGCGTTTTGAAGAATTTTCAAAAATTTCTTAACCCAGCCCCAAATCCAATCGTTACAGCTTAACACCCCCTAACGACTAATGACCAGCGACCAACGACTATTCAATTACGTGGATGTTCTTTTTGCGGCACATATCTTTGAGGACCTTCGGCCAAACGGTCGCTGATACTTCGCCGATGTGGGCCTTTTTCAGTATGAGCATAAAAGTACGGGACTGGCCTATGCCGCCTCCGATGCTCAGGGGGATATCGTCATTGATTATGGCCTTGTGGTATGGGAATTTCAGGAAGTCGAGCTGGCCTGACATTTCGAGCTGTATTCTGAGTGTATCGGCGTTGACGCGAATGCCCATACTGGTCAGCTCATGCCGGCGCTTAGTGACTGGGTTCCAGACGAGTATGTCGCCGTTCAGGCCGCGGGTCTCTTTGCCCGTTTGTGATTTCGTATCGGTGGCCCAGTCGTCGTAGTCGGCGGCCCGCAGCTCGTGCGGGTAACCGTCTTCGAGCGGCCAGCCGATACCGATGATAAATATGGCGGGGAATTCCTGTACGATTTTTGTTTCTCTCTGCTTGCGCGGCAAATCGGGGTATCGCTCGAGGATTTCCTCGGCGTGCATGAAGGTCAGCTCATCGGGCAGGTCGGGGTACTTGTCGGTTTTCAACTGGGGGAAGAGCTTCTGGACGTGAAGCTCAGAGCCTTTTAAGACCTTCCAGATTTTTTCGACTACGCTTCGGAGGAATTTGAGGTTTCGCTGTTCGGCTGTTATTGCCAGCTCCCAGTCCCACTGGTCAACGTATGCTGAGTGGTCGTGGTCGAGGAAATAGTCTTTTCGCACCGCGCGCATATCGGTGAGCAGGCCTTCGCCGACGTCCATCCGGAACTGCTTCAGTGCCATTCGTTTCCATTTTGTGGCGGCCTGGACGAGCTGTGCGCGGATGGGTTTTTCAAGGCCGAGTCCGCAGGGGAATTCGATTGGTGTACGCGAGCCGTCGCGGTCGAGCAGGTCGTTGACGCCGCTTTCGACGTCAACAATGAGCGGGACGGTGACACGGATGAGGTTAAGCTCTTTGCAGAGGTTCTGCTCGATGTAGTCCTTGAGTGCGTAGGTGGCGATCTGCGTTTCTTTGGGCGAGAGCAGCGAGTGGTAATCTTCGGGCAGGATTTTTTCAAGCTCATTGTAGTCACCGATGCCTGGACCGGCGAGGTCTGCTTTTTTCTTCTCGGACATCTTCTTGCCTCCAAAGGTTTCTGTTGTCGGGCAGCGTTGCCGCGGGTTCTATTGCCAGTGAATGTTACGCAATGTTGTGGAAATGTCAAGTGCGGCACGGGGACAGTCCTTAGGGGACAAAAGCCGGTTGGCGGTCGATAGCGCAGTAAAAAAGGCCGGCAGTTCTTGCCGACCCCGCGACAAAGTGTTCCCGTTGGCGGCTACAGAGTTCGCAGGCCGCCAAAGAAGTTAATCAGCCCGGACCGCCACAAAGGGCAGGCGGCTGAAGCTTTCAGGTAAAGTTAGCCCTCGACGACGCCTTTCTTGCGATAAAACAGCCAGAGGATAACAGCCAGGGCAATCAGGCCGACCAGGCCGTTGTCACCGAGGCTCTTAATCAGAGCCGTCAAGTTGGTAACGACGCCGCCAAAGAACGGGACGGTGTTGCCGAAGAGGATTTCGATGGTGACGCCCAGGGCCACGAGCAGCAGGGCAATTTCGACAATCTCACCAATCCATTTTTTGACCATTGTCA
>CAYSTP010000288.1:0-1774 GCA_964434085.1 uncultured Pirellulales bacterium | reverse complement strand
TCTATTATGAAAAACGTGTTTGGCGGTGGCGCAGTTCGTGAATTGGAGGCTGGTGAATTGAAATTGGACCGGCGACAATGTCGGGGACATAACGACAACCCCCTACGGTGCAGGGGGCTAACAGATGTGGAATCCCTAAGGGATGGATTTTTTACGACTCCCTTTGGGACTGCGTCAAAACCATAAAAGTAATTAAGTATGTGCATACATACTTAACTAGTCTGTTATCGAAAACGTGTTTGGTGGGTAGTGGATTGGCAGATAGTCGATTGTGGTTGGTAATTGGACCCCCTACGGCGTATTAGTCGTTAGTGAATAGTCGCTGGTCGTTAGTCGGTGGGGCGCTGCAGCAAATTACGGCATACGCCTATTTGGTACGGGATTGCCTGCGGCACTTTTTGGTTTTCAGGAGAGGGATTGGCGGGTAAAATTGGGGGAAATATCTAACCGCGGATTTCACGGATTCGCACGGATTTTATATTACCAAATACGAGCGACCAGCGACGAGGGACTATCGACTAATTTGGGTTGCGTTTGGCGGGAATTAGAGGATAATAAGGCTATAGAGCATTTTTATTAAAGAGTATGAAACAAAGCTGCGAAAAATGAGAATTATTTATGCCTCAAAGAACAAATCCATTCCAATCACTTATGACACAAATTCATGCGGCACTCCATGGGAAAAAAGCAAAAGTTGAAGAGTCGGCGATAGTATACAACTATGATTCAGAGACAGAAACTGAAATTGATATACTAATAACATTTGAAATGGGGGGCAATAATTATCGAACAGCAATAGAATGCCAAGATACGTCCCGATCTGCCAGCCAGCCTTGGATTTCAGAGTTAAAGGCGAAACGAGATGGATGTAGATTAAATAAAATTGCAGCAGTACATTCTAGAGGGTTCACAAAATCCGGCAAAACATTGGCTAAGAAATATGGAATTGAAACTTTGACTCCAAAAGAAATAACAGTAAATGACGACCTTTTTGAAAGGATAAAACCATATACTAAATTAGCGATTCAAACATCAAATTGTAAGTTTCCTGAAGGTATAGTTTTCTCTTTTGAAAAGGGACCATTGCCTAAAAAAACTGAGCCAGATTCTAGTAGTTTAATCTTTTCAAACCATGATACGATGACAATCAAAGAATTTGAAAAAGGATTGCGAGAAATAGTTCGATCCATTTGGATTAGTGAAAAATATGATCTCACCGGAGCAGGAGCTAATAAAATTAAAGAAAAAGAAATTACTGATAAATTTATTATTAAAGTCTCTTTTCCAAACAGAACAATTCTAAGATTTACAGATGGAACAAATTTATGTGTTATTTCTGCTAAGGCAGATGGAGAAGTAACAGTAAAAACAGCACTTATTAACCAAGTAAAGCATGTTTCAACAAAAAATGGAATTTGGGCAACTTGTACCGAATTCGACTTGATGGGGAAAAAAGCAAATCTCACCTTAACTACACAAGAAAACAAAAAGGGAGAAATGGGAATATGTATCGCTTGGGAAGGTGGCACTATAAATGGTGGACCTCAAATAGATAAAAGACTGATAGGAAATATTGAAATAATGATAAAAAAGGTGTAGTTTTGTTTGCATCATTAAGGAACTATTGTCGCCTGTTTTGGCTACGTGGGAAGTTGCCAGCTTTGCATTAATGTGCGGGATGACATAAACACCAAAAGACAGGACCCGCGACCATGCCGTGGGCTAAATGAAAATGAAAGTCGCCGTGCCGGCGACTGCTAAACGGAATGGATTT
>CAYSTP010000287.1:0-1815 GCA_964434085.1 uncultured Pirellulales bacterium | reverse complement strand
TTATCAGCTTCTTTTATCCACATTGTTTCTTTGTTCCTTTTATAACGTAAAGGCTCGCTGCATTAGAATTCCGGCTTTGGAATACTTTCGTCCCCTTGATTCCCAGAAAGTATTCTGTTTTAACGGAAAAATACTCGGCAATTGTTCTCTCAATCTCTGTTAAATCCGTGTGCTTGATCTTATTTACGTAAGAGTCCGGATTTTTGGTTTTTTCTTTGAAGAACTCAGACTGCGGATTAAGCAACATAGCTAAAAATCTACCTCCCGGCTTGAGAACACGAGCTGTTTCTTTAAGTGCCTCTTTATACTTTTCTATAAACTGGAGCGAAGCAACGTAAATAACAGCATCAAAAGACAATGATGGAAAATCCATCTTTTCTGCTGAGCTTACAACCGTTCTTATGCTGTCTGGGGTCCGGTCCAAAGCCTCTTTGGAAATATCCAGGCCAGTAACGTTAAAACCATGTTCTGCCAAGCCTGTCTCTATAATAGCCGGGCCGCAGCCTACACTTAGAACGTTTATAGTCCCTTTTAACTGGTCAAGAATATAGCCTAACTCAGCCTCGAAGACCTTCTTCCAAAATTCCGATTTACATGATTGCAAATATTTTTTCATACCGACAAATTCTACATTGGTCCGAAAAACTTTTCTCTCCACCACAAGAAATGTCCCCACCGATTATCAAGCTTGTATTTATCGTCTTCAGGAACGCCTGGCCAGGAATTAATTTCTTCTAACAGTGTCGCACAGGGTTTATCTTCTGCTAATAATTCGTACGCACATTTGACAAGTGCAAATTTTTTGTTTGCATCAGGATTATCCAGATTTTTATCAGGATGAAATTTCATTGCTGCCTGCCGATAAGCTATTTTCAGTTTTTCCTTGTCAGCGTCTTCGGAAACTCCGAGGACCTTACAAGCTGCCTTGCGGGCATTTAAGTCTGCGGTAATCTTCTCCATGAATTCGAAGTCTTCTTTCATTTGACAGTCACCTGCTCAGTTATTTTCTCATACAAAAGTGTAAACTTACCTTTATATTCCGGTAGTGCGTCAACTATCATTATTCCCCGTGAATAGGCCTCTGCTATTTTTCTGTCATCGGGTATCTCAAGCAGCACATCGATGTTTTCCTTTTGGCAATATCGAAGTAAACAGTCGTCACCGATGTCACTTCTGTTAATCATTACGGCAAAGGGCAATTTAAGCTCTCGGGCCATTCCAATCGCTAATTCAAGGTCGTTTAATCCGAAAGGTGTCGGCTCGGTGACAAGCAGTACAAAATCCGTATCCCTTACAGCTTCAATAACAGGGCAGGATGTACCCGGAGGGGCATCAATTATTGCAATTTTATCATTATTTATTTTTTGCTTAACGCTCTTTATCAAGGCAGGAGTCCGGACGTCACCTATCTGCAGCCTGCCTTGTACAAAGTTAACACTTCCAGAACTGCCCTGTTCCAAAAGACCGATTGTCTTTCGCTTCTCTGTTATCGCTTTTTCGGGGCAGACAAGCATACAGCCGCCGCATGAGTGACACAATTGCTCAAAGGTAAGTACCGTTTCCTTCAGCGAAACAATTGCACTGTACTGGCAAAGTCGGCTGCATTTGCCGCAGCCGGTACATTTTTTTAAGTCAACCTCAGGCACAGCAACGGTTACCTGCTCAGTTTTGTTAATTTCCGGCTTGAGAAAAATATGTCCGTTCGGCTCCTCGACATCGCAATCGAGGTACTGAACCTGCTTGCCCGTTTGGGCAAGTGTCCAGGCCAGGTTGGTTGCGATGGTCGTCTTACCCGTGCCGCCTTTGCCGCTTGCA
>CAYSTP010000286.1:0-1826 GCA_964434085.1 uncultured Pirellulales bacterium | reverse complement strand
GTCTCGGCCTTTGCGTGTTTCATTTCATCGGAAGCCTTTTCGAGGTTTTCTTTGAAAGGGCCGTAGAACTCGTTTAGTACGCTGAGCCAGTCAAGATGCTGCTCTTCGATTTTATCGAGCTGCTCCTCCATGTGGCGGGTAAATGCAATATCCATTATCCCCGGGAAGTACTCATTGAGTTTATCGGTAACGACCTCGCCAAGTTCGGTAGCGTGGAATTTTCTTTCTTTTTGCGTGACGTACCGGCGGTCCTGGATAGTACTGATGATGGATGCGTATGTGCTCGGCCGACCGATACCCTCTTTTTCGAGTGCCTTGACCAGCGACGCCTCATTGAAGCGGGCAGGCGGCTTGGTAAAGTGCTGCTCGGCCTTTATATCGACCGCAGCAAGGGCCTGGCCCGTTTTCAGCGCAGGCAGATGCTGCTGCTCGGACGACGTCGGCCAGACCTTCGTGAAACCGTCGAAGACGAGCGTCCTGCCGGTAGTCCTGAATATACATTTGCCTGCCGAGGTATTTGCTGCGACCTGCAGATTGGTAACGTCCCACCGGGCAGGCGCCATCTGACACGCCACAAACCGCCTCCAGATAAGGTCATAAAGCCTATACTGGTCGGCGCTGACCAGGGATTTAATATCGTCCGGCACTAAATCAACGTCCGTGGGTCTCGTTGCCTCATGGGCCTGTTGGGCGGATTTGCCGGCGGCGTAATGTACGGGTTTTGGGGGCAGATATGCTTCGCCGAAGCGCCGACCGATGAAGGCGCGGGCTTCGGCCATCGCCTCCGGTGAAAGGTGCGTGCTGTCGGTACGCATGTAGGTAATAAGGCCGAGTGAGCCCATGTCGCCAATCTCAATACCCTCATACAATTGTTGCGCAACCCTCATTGTTCTTTTTGCGGAAAAGCTCAGGCGATTGGCTGCGGCCTGCTGCAAGGTCGATGTAATGAAGGGCGGCAACGGACGCGATTTTGATTCCTTTTTTTCGAGGTCGGCGACGGTAAACTCTGCATCCTTCAACGCATCGAAAATTCGCAAGGCCGCGGCTTCGTTATCAACGTGAAACTTCTCGTTGTTTATTTTATACAACTCAGCTTTGAAGGCGCTGTGTCCAGCCAACCAGTCGTTTAGCTCGGCAACGGTCGGGCCTTTGTCGTTTTCGCCTTTGGGGGTGATAAACTTCACCCACTGTTGATGATAGTCGCTGTTCAGGTCCGATGAGAAGACCGCGGGCAAGAGCCAATATTCCTGCGGTTTGAATGCGCGGATTTCGCGCTCACGCACGACTATCATTTTTACGGCGACGGACTGGACCCTTCCGGCCGACAGGCCCCTGGCAATTTTTTTCCACAGCAGGGGGGAAATCTGGTAGCCGACGAGCCGGTCGAGAATTCGTCTGGCCTGCTGGGCCATTACCTTGTCGTTGTCGAGCTTACCGGGATTGGCAAAGGCGTTTTGAATCGCGGATTTGGTGATGGCGTTGAAAATGACGCGGTAAGTTCTTTCCTCTTTGATACCGAGAATCTGCGCCAGGTGCCAGGCGATGGCCTCGCCTTCACGGTCGAGGTCGGTTGCCAAATAGAGCGTGTCACACTTTTTCGCAGCGGCTTTGAGTGAAGTCACCGTGCGCCTCTTACCCGGCGATATTTCATAGGTTGGGGTAAAATTGTTGTCGATATCGACGTTTATTCCCTTGCTTGGCAGGTCACGGACGTGGCCCATAGAGGCCTTGACCTCGAAGAGCGGGCCGAGGTATTTATTAATCGTCTTTGCCTTGGCGGGCGATTCGACGATTACTAACGACTTTTTTGCACCTGTTCTTGCCAT
>CAYSTP010000285.1:0-1841 GCA_964434085.1 uncultured Pirellulales bacterium | reverse complement strand
TTTGCAGGGGCTGAAGCGCAAACGGCGGTGAAAGTACTTTCCAAACTGCCGAAGAAGGTGAGTTTCGCACTTGGTCTTGCGTGTCTCTTTGTCGGATGGCCTATTGAGTTCGGTCTGGATAAATGTAAGCGACTCAAGCTCAGCAGGAATCAGATAAAACACATAAGGTTTTTGCTGCAGAGCAGGGATGTGCTTCTCGATTCAGAGATGTCACTTGCGCGGCTGCGCAGGTTGGCGGCGGAGCCTTATTTCGGCGACCTGTATCAATTTCAGCGTGCAATTCAAAAGGCAATGGGAGCGGATATGAGCGCGCTCAATAAGATACGGCGGAGGGTGCAGGAGCTTGGCGATATCGAGCTGACGCCGAGGCCGCTGCTGGATGGGTATGAGCTTATGCGGCTCGGCGCAGAGCCTGGTCCGGCATTAGGACAATTGGCGGAGGAAATGTATGCAGCGCAGCTCGAGGGGCAGCTCAGTACGGCTGAGCAGGCGCGGCGGTGGATACGCAGGCGACTGGGTAAATGAAACGACAAGAAAGACCAAGGCAGGTTTGGGGTGAGGGGTTTTTTGTTGACGGAACAGGTAATTTTATGTAGTATAGGCCCATTGGAGCTGGTTTGTATAAGCGCTTGATTGGTTTGATGTTATCAAAAGACAAGGCCTTCGGAAGGGGCCGGTTGGGAAACAGGTGCGAACAGGCGCATCAGGGGCGGTTTTATCGGTCGCTGAGCTTTTTGGGCAATGGCGTAGGCCATTCCATTAGGAAGGGGACAGTATTTTCGGAGAACAAGCAATGTTAAAGTACAAGGCTATCATAGGCATACTACTGATTACGGGTATTCTGACAGCGGCGGCTTTCGCGGATGAGCTGGAAGATAACTGGGGCAATTTCCTTCATTATACCAAGATAGGCAGGCTGGATTTGGCTAAGGGTTACGCCCAGGCTGTGCTTGAGGCTGAGCCTGACCCGGTGGTTATCCTCGGCTTTGTGGAGAAGAATCCGCAGGCGCAGGTGCTGTTGAGAAAGGCCGCGGAAAATGAGTATGACGGGCAGTTAGCTGAGCTTGCCGGTAAGATTCTCGAAATAATTGAGCAGGGTAAATTTGCCCGTCGCAGTGAGCCGGCGACAATCGCAGAAGAGATTCGCAGACTCAGCGGTACTGCGAGGGGACGTCTGGAAGCGGTCAAAAGGCTGAAGAACGCCGGTGAATATGCGATACCATTTATGATTGATGCGATGGCTGATAATACACGCAGGGAGGAGCTGCCCAACATTATCTGGGCGCTGCCTCAAATCGGGAGGGACGCTATCAGGCCTATGGTTGTGGCCCTTCAGACCGACGATACGGCGGTAAGGGCGGAGATTGTCAAGGCACTGGGCGAGATAGGTTATCCGCAGGCGCTTGGATATCTGAAGTACGTTGTTGAGAATGACGGCTCGGCTGAGGTTCGTGATACGGCGGCGAAGAGCATCGAGCAGATTGACCCTGCAGTGCTTTTGCTGCCGGCGGCTGAGCTTCTGTACCGGCTGGCGGAGAATTACTACTATCACGTTGAGTCACTTGCACCTGCCGAGGATGCGCCGTTCGGAAATATATGGTTCTGGGACGAGCAGGGACGTCGGTTAGTCAGGCGAGAGGCTGACCGCGAGTATTTTTATGAGCTTATGGCGATGCGAAGCTGTGAGTGGGCCCTTCGGGCCGATGCCGGTTACGGCAAGGCAATCGGTTTATGGATTGCGGCTTTTTTCAAGGCTGAGTCAACGGGACTTGCGATGCCGGAATATTTCGGCGAGGGACATGCGAGTGCTTCGGTATATGCAACGACGGCGGGGCCTGAGT
>CAYSTP010000284.1:0-1876 GCA_964434085.1 uncultured Pirellulales bacterium | reverse complement strand
GCCGATGCCAACAACAATCGAATTTTCGGTTTTATCGAGAATTCGGCCTGCAATTCTGGCACTTTGAAAAAAGGTTTTTAAGAATCTGAAAAATTTGTTCGGATGCAGTGAAAAGGCTTCTGCGGGCAGCTTTATGAATTCAAAGTTGGTTTTTGAGAGGATTTGTGAGTCGATTCCGCGGCTGCTGCAGAAGAAATGGATTTTTGCTGCTGGCTCAAATTCGATGATTTTTTCAGCAACAGCGATTGCGGGGTAGATATGTCCGCCTGTACCGCCGCCGGCAAAGAAAAATGCTTTTGATTGCATATTATCTGCCTTTTACTGAACGTTTTTAATAATCCAGCTGATAAATATACTTGCCTGCAAAGACAAATGCAAACATAAGCTGAGAGCATATTATTTCTCTGAACTCGGTTTTTTGCTTTTTAGCTTGACTTTAAAGTGAATTTAGATATAATAATATACGCAGTATTTTTTTTATACTCTGTAGAGGGATTATTTAACAATGAATTCTTCAATAAAGCGGTGCAAAAGGTGTATTATTCCGAATTCTTCCGATTTTATTGAATTTGACAGTGACGGTGTGTGCAGTCTTTGCAGATCTGCAGAGAAACTGCCCGAGCTGCGACAAGGAAAGCCATCAGACGAGGATGAACTTAATAAGCAAATTGCAGAATTAAAAGAACGGGGTAAAGGAAGACCGTTTGACTGCCTCGTAGGCCTCAGTGGCGGAAGAGACAGTGTATCTCTTTTGTATTTGCTGGTGACAAAGCACAACCTCCGATGCCTCGCTGCCTATTACCGTACGCCCTTTACCTGTGATGTAATCCATGATAATGTCAGAAAGTTGGTCGCGCAGCTCAATGTGCCTCTTGTGGAAATGAAGCTCTCGAAGCAGTACCACAAAAATATCGCGAGGAAAATGGTTATGCTATGGATGAAAAAGCCTAATCCGATAATTGCCAACCTTGCCTGCGCACCGTGTAAGCTTGTGAACAGGGAGGTTTACAGGATTGCTTCTGTCCACAAGATTCCGACCATCGTATTCGGTGGAAACATTTTTGAATTGTTGCAGATGGCTACCAGCCAATCCAAAAAAACAGTGGTTGTTTCCTCAGGTTCTGCTTTATCGAAGAGGTTTTCATTAAAAACGCGAATTAAAAAAGCTTTCTCGCTGCTAATTAAGGGCATGACGGTACTGGGAAAATCACTTGCGCTCTGGCGTTATATCCCGATTGGTTTCAAGGCTTCGATAATGTATATATCTCCTCACTCGGCCTTTCTCAGACTTCGTTATCCTCGAATACGTGCCTTGGAATATTTTTATTATGCAGGATGGGATGAATCAAAAAATGAGGATATTCTTGAAAAAGTAGGTTGGCAGCTACCCGCCTACTGCAACTCAACCTGGAAGGCAGACTGCTCCTTTGACGAACTGAAAAACCTGATGTTTGATAAGATGATGGGCATTACTTATATGGATGCCTATTTGAGCAATATGGTTAGGGCAGGTGTTCTGACAAGAGAAGAGGCAATCAAACGAATTGGAGTTGAAGGCAAGCCGTCTGCTCAGCGGCTTGAAGAGGTGTGCAGGTTTCTTGATCTGCCGGATGAAGTTTTGCAGCGACTGGGCATCAAATAGAAGTTTTATCAAACGTTAAGAATCGCGCTTATTACATAGTTATTTATTAACAGGCAGACTGTATTTACAGGTATTCCTGTTCGGTCTTTTTATCAGCTTGCCTTGCGATATTGAGCACAACACCGACAGCGGCGGCGGACAGGAGTATAGAAGTACCGCCGGCACTTACGAAAGGCAGAGGTATTCCCTTTGTGGGCAGAACGACGGCGACTACGCCGATATTGATGGCAGCCT
>CAYSTP010000283.1:0-1917 GCA_964434085.1 uncultured Pirellulales bacterium | reverse complement strand
GGATTGCTGGACGCCGGGATATGAATGTTACGAAAAGTACATTGTTGCGAATATTACGCCTGATGCCAACTCGAGCGGCTGGCGGCTCATGGACGCAGGGGTCGAAGAAGGCGGGTCGTTGGGCGAGGTTGACTTGACCGGTGTTGAAAACGGATTCTACCAGATGCTCCTGACCGTGCGGTATCAGGGCTTTTCGTCCAGGACTAATGTCGGCTTCGTGCTGGATTGTCCGCTGAAGCTCGGCAATGTCAGGTTCAGCCAGGAAGACACTGTAGTTCCGATTGGCTCTCTGCCGATTCGGGTCATCCGCACATACGACAGCTTCCGAAGGAAAAACAAAGGTGCATTCGGCTACGGCTGGAGCTACTCAATCGCTGATATGGAGATACAGCTCGACGAGACAAGGGCAGAGCTTCCGCTCGTCGTCGGCGGCCATGAAAGTGTAAGAAACAGTTCCAACTTCAGCCGTGATGTAACATTAACGTTGCCCGACGGGCGCAGAGCTACCTTCCAGTTCTATCTCGAACCTCGCGGTGAGGGTGTTACCACCTTCCAGACCGCGCGATATAAATCCCCGCCGGGTGTAAACGCAACGCTGGAAGTCTGGCCGGATGAGCAGCGATACCCCAATCAGTTCGGACTATGGGAGGCCCAGGGCAACGTCTTGGGTAACTGGAGATGTGCGGATTATTATGAATTTCCCGGCTTTGTGCTGACGACTGAGGACGGGACAAAATACTATATCGAGCGGAGGCCTTACAGCGAAAAAGTATTTGATTTGTTCGACCAGGGCGGTTTGTACCTGATGGTCGAGCCGAAGGGCGAGCCCTATCTGTCTAAGATTGAAACCACAAACGGCGAGTCAATAGCATTTGACGTTGACAGTTACGACCTCAGTATCAGGGACATCAACCACCTGGACGTAAATGGTATCACCACTAAACAGATTAAAATAGTTTACGACGGCGATTTAATAAGTGAAATCTATCCGCCGAGCGAGCTGGACGGCAGCGGTGAGCCGATTGTTGGAGCGGTGCCGGTACTCAAATACAGCTATGACGATGCAGGAAATCTCATTGAAGTACACAGGCTCATTGACAGAAGCTTGCAAACGTACGAAACCACCGCCTTCACCTATAACGACGACCACTATATCACCAATATCATCGACAGCCGCGGCCTGACTCCGATACAGTATGTGTATGACGATTCAGGCCGGCTCCAAAAGGTAATCGACGCAAAGGGCAGCGAGATACTGCTCGACCCGAACCTGGCAGGTAATAACCAGACGGTAACGGACCGACTCGGCAACGTTACAATCTACAGCTACAACGGCCGAGGCAATATTACAGGCATTACCGACGCCAACAGTAATACCACCTACTACGAGTACGGCGACGCCAATAACCCGGACAGCGCGACAAAGGTCAAAGTGCCTCTGGTTAAAAATCCCGGCGAAGAAGAAGATTACGCGATTACCCTTACCTCGTACGACGATAAGGGCAGAACTACCAGTACGACTGACCCGGTCGGTAATATCACGCAGTATGATTACGACGAACTCGGCAACGTCACCCATACAAGACAATACAGGCCAGGCCCAACAGAACCTGTATTAGTCTCACAGACCGTCAACACCTATGAGCCCGACACCAGCTTACCATCGACCACCGAGGTCAAAGACGAATCCGGCTGCACGGTGGACAGAACGGATTATCTGTACAACAGCAAGAATTACATAGAGCACGTCATAAGACGGTACAATCCCGATATCGCAGACGACAATGACTTCGATATCATAACCACCTATCTATACAACCAGGACCTTAGCAATTCTCCGGACCAGCCTTACAGTATCAGTGAGCCGTACTACAGATTCCAGTCTCCCGTGTACCTGCGGTTCTTCGAGTACGACGA
>CAYSTP010000282.1:0-1946 GCA_964434085.1 uncultured Pirellulales bacterium | reverse complement strand
TGCCGATAAGAATCTTAATGGAGCTTGTGGAACAAAAAGAAGGGCGGACGCGGCGGGACATAGGGTCCCGGCTGAAAAGGTGTATATTCTGCGCTGAGCTGATTCACGCCGATGCGGTCAAGTGCCGGGTTTGCGGTGAATTTCTCAACACCGAAAAGGCAAAAAGGCTGCAGCAGGCCGCGGAACGCAGGGCGCAGGGGCTGGAAGAGCCGAAGCAGGATGACGGGGTGCTTTTTGCAGGACGGCCTTCTCTGTTTGGTCTGGCGGGGACGGCGATTAAGGCTGCGGTGCTTTTGACATTAGCGGTGTTTGTATTTAAGTATCCTCTCGAAAACCTGGCGGTCGGCTTTCTGGACCGATTCAGTGACTTTCAAATCAGCGACGGTCAGTATTTTGCCCTGGCGGGGTGGCGACAAATAGCAGGGGTGGGCTTAGCGATAGTTGTCGTGTTGCTGTTCGCGCTGAAGGTTTTGAAACTGAAAATGACCTACTACGAAGTTAACTCCGACAGAATCGAGCACAGCAGAGGTATCCTCGACCGGCGGGTTGATAATCTCGACATGTTCCGCGTGGTGGACCTGAAGCTGCGACGGACGGTGCTGGATTGCATGTTCGGTATCGGGCAGGTGACTTTAATCACGACCGACAAGACGGACCCGGAATTTACTTTTCAGAAGGTGCACAGATGCCGCAGGCTGTATGACGTTATAAAGAAGGCCAGTCTCGAAGCCGACCAGAGCCAGCGTGTCGTCCATCTCGAATAGCAGCGGCTGTTATTATCAGGTTTTTTGCTGCTGCTTTTGAATTTTTGCCCAGGTGTCGCGAAGGCCAACGGTACGATTGAAAACAAGCCTACCCTGCGTTGTATTAGGGTCGATGCAGAAATAGCCCATTCGCTCAAATTGGTATCTGTCGAGTGGTTTTGCTTCAGATAGTGAAGGTTCAACCTTACATCCGGTCAGCACCTCCAATGAATCGGGATTCAAGTTTGACTTGAAGTCCTGACCTTGTTCGGTTTCGTCGGGGTTCTCTTTTGTGAACAGATAATCGTACAGCCTGACTTCGGCATCGAGAGCGTGATTGGCTGATACCCAGTGGAGGGTTGATTTAACTTTTCGGCCGTCCAGCGCATCGCCGCCGCGTGTAGCGGGGTCGTATATGCAGTGCAGCTCGACAATGTTTCCGTCTGAGTCTTTAACTACGTCGGTGCAAGTGATGAAGTATGCGTAGCGAAGGCGGACCTCTCTTGCCGGTGCGAGCCGATAGAATTTTTTTGGCGGTTCTTCCATAAAATCTTCCTGCTCGATATAAAGCTCGCGGCAGAAGGGCACCTTCCTTGTGCCGGCGCTTTGGTCTTCGGGGTTGTTGACGGCGTCGAGTTTTTCGACTTGTCCTTCGGGATAATTTGTAATAATTACTTTCAAAGGCCGAAGCACAGCCATAACACGCGGGCTGGTCCTGTTCAGGTCTTCCCGCAGGCAGTGCTCTAAAAGTGCCACATCAATCGTGCTGTTGAATTTATTGACGCCGATGACCTTACAGAAATTTCGAATCGCTTCGGGTGAATAGCCGCGGCGGCGCAGGCCCTGGAGCGTCGGCATTCGCGGGTCGTCCCAGCCGTTGACTAATTTTTCTTGCACGAGCAGCAGCAGTTTTCGTTTGCTCATTACAGTATAAGTGAGATTGAGACGCGCGAATTCAATCTGCTGAGGATGATATACGCCAAGCTCATCGAGGAACCAGTCGTAAAGCGGCCTGTGATTTTCAAATTCCAGTGTGCATATCGAGTGAGTGACCTTTTCGATTGAATCTTCCAAGCCGTGCGCCCAGTCGTACATCGGGTAGATACACCATTTATCGCCGGTGCGTGGATGGCTGGCGTGCAGAATTCGGTACATCACGGGGTCGCGCATATTAAGATTGGGATGGGCCATATCAATCTTTGC
>CAYSTP010000281.1:0-1965 GCA_964434085.1 uncultured Pirellulales bacterium | reverse complement strand
CGTATCGCCTCTATCGCCGCTGCGCGGTCGCTCTTGCCGAATATTGCATCGCCCGCCACTAATGTATCCGCGCCATAACCGACCACAATCGGCGCCGTTTCAGGGTTGATTCCCCCATCGACCTCAACCCGAATTTCCGGCCCGACCATTTCCCTTACCTTTACGACTTTCTTCGCAGCCTCAGGCATCATTGTCTGCGCCCCGAACCCCGGCTCCACCGTCATCACCAGAACCATATCACACAGCGGCGCCACATCTTTTATCGAATCAACCGGCGTTTCGGGATTGAGCGTCACCCCCGCCGTGCATCCCCAGCTATGAAGCTTTTCGATAAGTTTTTCCGGCCGCTTCGCCGCCTCGATATGAAATGTCAGGTTATTGACCCCCGCCTCGACGAACCGCTCGGCGTATTCTTCCGGCTCGGATATCATCAGGTGACTATCGAAAACCAGGTCGCTGTGTTTTCGCAGTTTTGCTATCACCGGAGGCCCGATTGTAATATTCGGAACGAAGTGCCCGTCCATCACATCCAGGTGCACCATCCTCACTCCCGCCGCCTTGACCTGAGCCAGCTCATCCGCGAGCCGGGCAAAATCCGAGCTCAGTATCGACGGTACAATCTCAATAGTCCCTGCCTTCGGTAACCTCAATTGCCCCATACAATCCGACTCTCTAATGAACACCTCTCTTTATCAAGCATCGAGTATCAAGAATCCAGCATCGAGTTTATTTCTCGTCCAGCATCTCGATGCACGGAAACTTCTTGCCCTCTAGAAACTCCAGAGAAGCCCCGCCGCCGGTCGAGATATGGCTGATTTTCTCTGCAAGTCCGAGCTTATTCAGGGCGGCCGCACTGTCACCACCTCCCACAACACTGCGCGCACCCGCCTCCGTCGCCGCCGCAACCGCCTTGGCCACCGCCTTGGTCCCTTCATCGAACGGCTCTAACTCAAAGACGCCCATAGGCCCGTTCCATACTATCGTCTTTGCACCGGCCAGTTTCTCCTCAAATAATTTGGCCGTGGCAGGACCTATATCGACGCCAATCCAGTCATCGTCAATGTCATCGGCAACGATTTTTTTCTCGGCGTGCGCTCTGAGCTCCTTGGCCTCCACCGAATCAATCGGCAGAACTATCTCACAGTCCCGCTTCTTCGCCTGCTCCAGCAGCGCCGTCGCCTTGTCCAGAAAATCATCTTCGCAAAGACTTTTTCCCACCTTGACACCCTGCGCCTTGAAGAACGTATACGCCATCGCCCCGCCGATGAGAATCGAATCGACCTTATCGAGCAGATTTTCAATCACACCTATTTTATCTGAAACCTTCGCCCCGCCTAAAATCGCCACGAAAGGCTTCTCCGGATTACTCAGAGTCTCGCCCAGGAATTTCAATTCCTTTTCAATCAAAAACCCGATTACCCTCGGCTTGCCTTTCATCACCGCCGGCACGGTGTACATCGACGCATTGTCCCTATGAGCCGTCCCGAACGCATCGTCCACATAAACATCCGCAAGACTCGCCAGCTCCTTCGCAAAATCGTCCTTCGCCTTGCGAAGCTGCTTATCCTCCTTCGCAGCCTTGTCCTTGATTGTCTCTTCCTTGTGGAACCGCAGATTCTCAAGCAGCATCACGTCACCGGCCGCCAGTGACTTTGCCTTTTTCTTTACTTCATCTCCGATACAGTTATTGGCGAAGACCACTTCCCTACCCAAAAGCTCACTCAATCGCTTCGCCACCGGCGCAAGACTCATCTTTGCGTTAGGTTCGCCCTTAGGCCGGCCGAGATGGCTCATCAGTATCACCGCCCCGCCTCGCTCCAGCACCGATTTTATCGTCGGCAGAGCCTTGACTATCCGGTCGTCGCTGGTAATATTGCAGTTATCATCAAGCGGCACGTTGAAATCGCACCGCATCAGAACCTTCTTGCCTTTAACATCAATATCGGCTACTGTTTTTTTGGCCAT
>CAYSTP010000280.1:0-1966 GCA_964434085.1 uncultured Pirellulales bacterium | reverse complement strand
GGCCGTCATTAATCAGTTGTTTTGTCTGAGCTTTCATTTGGTCTTGCTTCGCCACCGGTTCAGCGCATCATTGATAATCTTTTCGAGCCTTATACTGGTCTGCGTCGCTCCGGTTACGGCGTGGACCTGTCCGGAACTGAGCGGCTCACCCGGACGCCGGAACTCAACCGGTTTAGCACCCGCGGTCATCGTAAGGTCGATGAACTGGTCACAGAATTGTCTTTGCGCAACTTCTGCGCCAAGGCCAGGCGTCTCGCGCTGCTGGTAAATCACTATATTGGTTATTGTCTTTTTATCCGGCTCTATTCCGATGACGCCGTCGATAGGGGCCCAGAAACCCTGGCCGCTGAACGGCAGAGCGTAGGCTGCAATTTTGCCGTCTTGTTCTAAGGTGTATGCCCCTGCCGTTTCATCAGTAGGTTTGCTGACCTGTTCGACGAATCTTTGGTGCAATTCCACCGCACCGGCGTTGGGGTCGTAAAGGCCGGGCAGTACCTTCAAAACGGCAACCTCGAATGCACGGGCGTCGTTGGCCTTTACCTGCTTTTCGGTCATCTGGGCAAAACCAATAATGACGGCGCTGAAACAGGCCGTTACGACGAACATATAAGCAATTGGAAACCAGCGTTTATTTTTCATTCATTTGCCTGCTTTGATTTCCTGGGTCCCTGAAAGTAACGCACAATATTATCAATGGTCGGGGCGAACATATTGCCGATTAGAATCGAGAACATCAGGCCGCCGTTGAAAATCGAAAAGTTTCTTATAACCATCGTGGCTGTGGCTATTATCATCCCGTAGATAACTCTGCCGGGTTCGGTTCTGGGCGAGCTTACCGGGTCGGTCGCCATAAAGAAGGCACCGAACAAAAATCCGCCGCCTAACACGGCGGGCCATGCACCGGGAACAGGGTGAACTCCGAGCCTGTAAAGCAGCTCATTCCAGAAGGCATAGGTAATTATTGTTGAAAGAATCGTTGCTCTGCTTGCTGTTTTAGTTATGAAAAGATAAATCCCGCCTATACAAATCAAAATTGCACTTGTGACTCCTGCTGTTCCGCTGATTCTGCCGAAGAGTAAACCATTAAGCAGGACAGAATCGAGAATATACTTTTTTTCGTTCTGTTTGATATTGTGGGGAATCGGAAAAGGGGCGTATGTTTCTTCAACAAGTTCTATTTGACCTGCCTTGAGATAGGCCATCGGCGTAGCACCGCTAACGGCAGCGGGAGTATCGACGGTTGTCCATTTATCAAGAGCGCCCCACAGACCTTCGGCAGCAGGCGCCCACGTGCCGGTCAGGGCAATAGGGAAACAGACATATACAAACGCCCGACCCGCGATGGCGGGATTAAAAACGTTTTTGCCGAATCCGCCGAAGACCATTTTGCCGAACATCACGGCAAAGACCATACCGATTACGACCACGTACCAGGGGACCGTCGGCGGCATAACCAAAGCGAACAGGGTGCCGGTGACAAAAACGGCCTCGGTGGCGGGCTTTTTATTACGGCGAGTGAAGATATACTCGGTGATGAATCCGGTAGCGTTGGCGAGGATAATGACAAACAGACAATACCATCCGAAGAAATAAACGGCGCCCGCGATGCAGGGCACAAGGGCCAGCAATACGCGGTGCATGATGGTCTGCTTTTGCAGGAATTTGGATTTTTTCTTCGCCGTCCGGGCCACGATAATATCCTGTATCCGAAAACTAAAACAGGGACCCATTTTACAACAGGTCCCTGTCAATGCAAACTAATTGGAATAAAGCAGCTAATTCATATCTTTGAGATATTCCAGCAGTGTCCTGATATGCGACAGTTCCTCCAGGATAATATGCTCTACTTTGTCGCGTCCGGCTCCTTCGGAAACCATGCTCTTAAGGCCGTAGTAGAAGACAACCGATTCTTTCTCGGCGTTAAGGGCGATTTCGACAACCTCCTTCATCGGCTCTTTGCCCGTAA
>CAYSTP010000279.1:0-1995 GCA_964434085.1 uncultured Pirellulales bacterium | reverse complement strand
CAGACCTCCGCTGATAAACGGCGGAAATTCCCAACCCAGCATGAATACTCTCATAGTCGGCACATCCCGAGAAGCGATGTAATCGCTTGTTTTAGAAAGACTTAACCAAAGCCAACCAGAAACAACCGCAGGTGCAATTCAAATGTTTCAGGCTGTCTGACGGAGCCATTGCTTAAAGCGGTTGGGGGACTTATCGGCAGAAATCTTTCGCTTCTTAATTCCCAACTACCGCAAAATTCGCAATTTTTACTGTATCTATATGTTAAATCGGGTTTCAGGGGCTTTGGTGATAAGTAATTTTAGACAAAATCGCCGGTTTCGGTACTGACAAAGCAGATATTACCGGCCATAGCCCCGGCTTACTGAATCTTAATATCACATCGAGGCGCCGATTGAAACAGTTCGTGGAGTCGCACGACTGCGCAGTTTGTTTTGTTCTGACTCACGGGGAGCGGCCCGGCTGTAGTCCAACGGCGCAAATTATGAAACGAGCCGCCTTACCGACGGGATAAGACGGCCCGCATTATAACTAATTCACCCCTGAGTGCAGCTCACAACTCAAGTTGCTCCAGCCTGGCTACGGCACGCTTCGCCGTGCCGAGTCGGCCTCCGCCGAGACGAGCAAAAATATCTTGGGTTTCTCACCCATTTGACAAGCTCAAGGCAGGTTTTGCGAAGGGACCCCGAAAAATCACAAGCTTGCTCCACCAAAACCCCTTGGGAGCGAAGGCCGGAAATGGGGCCCTTACAGAAGCAGGGCGGCTTATATATCCTGGGCCTTGACTGTGCTGCGGCGATTGGCCTTGGTCCGGCCCATAGCGTCATCGAGCAGGCCGTGAATCTTATCATTGATTGCACCGAGCGCATCGGATGAGGTCATCATCTTTTTGCTTCTGATGTAGCCCTTGACTTTGCTTGCCACAAGTAACATCTCTTTTTCTTTCTTAGCCATTGAGAATCCTCCATGCAAAAATAAAACCTTAAATACTCCTGATTCAGTGAGTTTATTAACGCAAGGGATTTGCCTTTGCAACAAAAAAATTGCCCGAAACTGCAAATTTTTGCATTTTCAGGCCATTTCGCCGAGAATGGGTTTTGTATCGAACCGGGAACAGTCACGGCCTGCTTGGCCATCGCGGCTGCCGACCGGCCGTGACTTACCCGGCGATTTATCGTATGCGGGCCCGCGTTGACCGCCGACGAAATAGCAGCCGAAGCCGAGTTCTTCAGCTTCGGCACCAATGACCTGACACAGATGAGCTTCGGCTTCTCGCGCGACGATATCGGCGGTTTCCTGCCCGAATACCTCGAAAAGGGAATTCTGCCGGGCGACCCGTTCCAGAAGCTGGACCAGGCCGGCGTCGGCAAGCTCGTCCAGATGGGTACGCGCCTCGGCCGTGGTCGTAAATTCCTGAACTCAATCTGAGACAAAAACAAAAAAGGTGCGATTGGCCAACTACTAACCGCACCTTTTTTATTCGATGTCTTGATTCTTTCTTTTGTCTTAATGCCTGAAGTCTTATAGTAGCTGGGTTATTACAGTAACTTGAGTATTGATTGGGCAAGTGCCTATGTCGGGAGTATTAATACTCGGTTTAATTGTCCTGCTCGGCTTTATATGCGGCGAAGCAGCCAAAAAGGTGGGGCTGCCGAAGGTCACCGGTTTTATCCTTGCCGGCATCGCCCTTAACCCCAGGCTGACACACATCGTCCCTATAGACTTCACAAGGCATACGGAAATTGTCATCAATGTCGCTCTTGCCTTTATCACCTTTGAGGTCGGCGGCACGTTACACTACAGCAGGATAAAAAAATTAGGCAAAGGAATCACCTTTATCACTTTTTTTGAGGGTGAATTTGCGTTCCTGATGACCGCTGTAGGCATAGCCCTGCTCGCGCCGTTTTTTGTCCATATCGCGGGCGCGACCTGGCTGGCAGTGTTTATCCCCGTCGGCTTATTGATGGGTTCACTGGCAAGCCCCACCGACCCTTCCG
>CAYSTP010000278.1:0-2025 GCA_964434085.1 uncultured Pirellulales bacterium | reverse complement strand
AAAGACATATTCCGAAGGAGTTTAAAAAACGATCGAGAGCACGTGCAAAATTTTCCGGAGGTAAATATTATGAAGGCACCTTTAACAAAATGTTTCTTTTCGGCAGTGGTTCTGGCAGTGCTGTTAGTCCTAACGTTTCCAGGTACGAGCGGCGGTTTCAGCAGTCGCTTCGTCCAGCTTTCGGACGACCCAAACACACCGCCGCCGGAGGCATCACCGGGCCACATCCAGCCGGTGCTGCTTGCGGACGTCAACGAACCTGCGCCGGAGTCTTCGCCGCAACTCGACAAGCCGGCATTCCTCGATACCGAGCCAAACGCGCCCGCACCGGAATGCTACCCGTATTAACTTTAAGGCTCCACTAAGAATCGAAAGTCCCGGCGTGATGACAGCGGTGATACCGGCTGTCATCACGCCCATTTCTATCCACCCATCCGGTGTGGAAACACAATAACCAATTCTTGTTTGCACCAGTTCTAATTATCGTTTATCATCATCTGCGAAAGAAAAACAGGTGATTACAATTTATGGCAAGTGAGCTAAAACCTTTGTTATATCCAAACATTATCCGGGCTATTGAGCTGCCGAGCGACGAGCCTTCGGACATCGACCTTTACGTGGAGCAGGAAAACCAGCCGCAGAGCGGCCAGGAACTCCACTTGCCACAGGTGCTTGGGATTCTGCCTATCCGCAACGCGGTGGTCTTTCCCGGCACGGTAACTCCATTAGCTATCGGCAGAGAACGCAGCAAAGCACTACTTGAAAAGGTAAAACCGAATGATACCTTGATAGGGCTGGTTACTCAGCGCAATCCCAAAATGGACAAGCCCCTTTTTTCAGACCTGTACACCGTTGGAACAGCAGCGACGGTCCTGAAAGTGATAAAGCTGCCCCAGGGCTCGGTGCACATTGTTGTCCATGCCGTCGGACGATTCCGCATCATCAGGGGCATTTCGACCAGACCCTATCTGAAAGCCAGGGTCGAACCGCTGCAGACAAGAGTTCGGATGACAAAGAAACTGCGGGCGCTGATGGTAAACGTTCGCCAGGCGGCGAATCGAGTGATTGAACTGAGCTCAAACGTGCCGGAGGAGGCGTCGGTACTGCTCGAGAACATCGAAAACCCGTCGGCCCTGGCAGACTTTCTGGCGGCGAATCTGAGCCTGGATATTCCTGAAAAACAGCAACTACTCGAAGAGCTGGACGCCGCCAAACGGCTCGAAAGAATCTCGGTTGCATTGGCCAATCAATTAGAGGTGCTTGAGCTTAGTCATAAGATTCAGGGCAGGGTCAAAGAATCGGTCGACAAAAGTCAGAGAGAATACTTCCTGCAGGAACAGCTCAAGGCGATTCAGTCCGAACTGGGCAAAGAAGACCGACAGACAGAGGAACTTAAGCAAATAGAGAAAAACATTAAAAAGGCGAAGATGCCTAAGGCTATTGAGGCCGAGGCGATGCGAGAACTGGACCGGCTGGGCAAGATTCCGCCGGTCTCGCCTGAGTATAGTGTAATCAGGACATATCTCGACTGGGTCTGCGAACTGCCCTGGGCGATCCAAACGACGGACAAACTGGACATAAACAGGGCGCAGCAAATACTTAACCGTGACCATTACAATCTCAAGAAAGTAAAAAAACGTGTCCTCGAGTTTATGGCCGTGCGCAAACTCAACCCCGCAGGTAAAAGCCCAATACTGTGCTTTATCGGTCCGCCCGGTGTAGGCAAGACCTCGCTCGGTAAATCAATCGCGCGGGCGATGGGCAGAAAATTCGTACGTATATCCTTGGGTGGAATCAGAGATGAGGCTGATATTCGCGGTCACCGCAGGACGTATATAGGCGCCCTGCCGGGCAGAATCGTGCAGGAGATAAGAAAAACCAAAAGCAAAAATCCGGTGTTCATGCTCGATGAGCTGGATAAAGTCGGCGCCGATTTTCGCGGCGACCCCGCCAGCGCACTGTTGGAGGTGCTGGACCCCGAGCAGAACAACACATTTACCGACCACTACCTGGACCAACCTTTCG
>CAYSTP010000277.1:0-2063 GCA_964434085.1 uncultured Pirellulales bacterium | reverse complement strand
GCCTTCGCTTTGGCCGCTATAGCACTCTATGCTGTTCTGCTCGCACTGAAATTAAAAAAGACTCGCTTCTTCGGTCGGGCTAAAGCTAATCGCAGGCAGTGACGTATTCAACTATTGGTTTTGCCGTCATTTACCCCTACCACTTTCACATCTATTGGTTTTAATGCCCCTATGGGGGCGTCAACATGCAAAAGATTTTTCTTGCATATATGACCGATAAAAATGTATAATGAAGGGTTTGCAGTTGGGCTGACGGCCCAGGGGTTAGTTGCGGCAGGCGATTGTTTCGCCTTCCAAGCCTCCAAACAATACCCACCGCTGCCAGTTTTTCCCAACGGGAGAATTTATTGTGCGGCTGGCATAAGGAGCGGTGACTCCATGTTGAGTCTTATTAGGAATTATCGTGCAAACTTATCTATAGCAATGTGCATAAGTGCTGTTTCGGCAAGCGCTTATAGATTGTTGGCTCGTGCCCGAAAATCCCTTGGGCCCGCAGTCCTGACAAGCAGCGTTATTGCGAAGGCAACCATTGTCTTCTTCCTGATAACCCTTGCGGTTGCCATATGCACGCGATGGGACAGATTCACGACTACCTACGAACAGATGCAGGAACCTGGTATAGGCTTGTTGTGGCTGGACGTCGCACGGGTATTGCTTTTTCTCAACATAAGCGTTTTTCTCTGGCGTTTTATTCTGGTGATTCGCTACAGGCCTGTCCCGGCCGCCGCCTGTGACGAGCTACCGACCTGCACCGTTATCGTCCCCGCCTATAACGAAGGCCGGCAGGTCCTCGATACCCTCGCTTCAATTGTCTCATCCGACTACCCGGTATCCAAAATCCAGATAATCGCAGTCGACGACGGCAGCGCCGACGATACATGGCAGTGGATTCAATCGGCACTTGCTCGTTTTCCGCAGCGCATAGAAGCCATACGCCTGCCCGAAAACTGCGGCAAACGACAGGCACTTTATGAAGGCTTTATCAGAAGCACAAGCGAAATACTTGTCACCATTGATAGCGATTCCATCATCGAGATACAAACCCTCCGCCGGTTGCTTGGCCCCTTTGTAAAGGACAGCCGAATCGGAGCCGTCGCCGGAAACGTTCGCGTTCTTAACGCCCATAACGGCCTGATACCGAAGATGCTCGATGTATCGTTCGCCTTCAGCTTTGATTTCATCCGGGCCAGCCAGAGTATGGTGGATACCGTTTTCTGCACTCCCGGCGCCCTGT
The DNA here is from genome assembly GCA_964434085.1 of uncultured Pirellulales bacterium. GTDB lineage: Bacteria > Planctomycetota > Phycisphaerae > Sedimentisphaerales > Anaerobacaceae > JBBABK01. The sequence goes on along the minus strand of CAYSTP010000277.1, from coordinate 829 downwards.
CGGCATACAAAAGCCGCGCCGTAATGAAAAACCTCGACCACTGGCTCAATCAACGATTCCTCGGCCGACAGGCCAAAATCGGTGAAGACCGTGCAATGACGAATCTGATCATAAAGGACGGTTGGAAGGTTAAATTCCAGTCCGATGCCGTCGTCTATACCAATGTCCCCTGCCGGTACAGGAACCTGTGCAAGATGCTCCTAAGGTGGGCAAGGAGCAATGTCAGAGAAACACTCATTATGAGCACTTTCATCTTTAGCCGTTTCCGACGTGCCCATACCACGGGTGCAAGGATAAATTTCCTGACCGCCTGTATTAACCTGCTTATGCCGCGGGCCCTGCTCGGTGGACTACTTACCAGCATCTCCATTGATGCCCAGGACTATCTGCTCCAGCTACTTGCAGGTTCTTCCATCTGGGCCAGCGTTCCCGCCGTTTTCTACGCATTGAGAAGGAAGACCTCAGACGCTCTTTACGTCTTTGCCTACGCTGCCTTCTGGCTTCTCGGCCTCTGCTGGATAACGCCTTATGCGATGCTAACCCCGGCGAATGGTAAGTGGCTCACTCGTAATCTCGGCACTGATATTCCCTCGGCCGTTACCAGGCCCGTCAAGGAGCCGTCCCCTGTCGCTGCCTAGGGCCGACTAAGCAGACAAGATACAACGCTCTGATTATTGCCATATCCCGCCTTTTGCCTTATAATCCCCCTGCTTTTATAACCTCTTTATTACAGTGACAATGATGGCAGATATTAAACAGCAGCTCGACGTGCTTAAACGCGGCACGGTCGAAATCTTCAACGAGCAGGAGCTTGCCGAAAAGCTCGCCG
>CAYSTP010000276.1:0-2069 GCA_964434085.1 uncultured Pirellulales bacterium | reverse complement strand
CAGGCCCAGCTTTACTGGAGCGACCAGGAACAAATCTACCGCGTCCGAAGATAAACCGATGACAGACGGCAGATGACAGATGACAGCAAATCACTCATTCTTGAATCTGCCACACCATTTCTGAGGTTCTGCCATCATTTTACCGAGCATTCTGCCGATTTTTTGGGGGATTTGGCTGTATTTTTGAGTGGCCTTCTCATATAATCAGTTTTTGAGGAATAATTACGATTTTAATGGCGTTGACAATTAAATCGAGATCAACCAGAAATAAAACAGGAAAGGAAGTAATTATGAAAGTGAAAAAGCAGTTTGTCTTAGGAATAATATTAGCGGGTTGTGCTGGTGGAATATTCGCGAGTTTTTCTCTTGATAGTGAACATGCGACCAAACAGGTTGTTAATCTTATGACGGTAGATCCAAATTTTAGTGATAGCGATGTTTGGCGCGTTGTAAAAGAACGAACATTAGTTGGACTAACCTCTGTCGGTTTGGTCGTTTACAGAAGTGATAGTAATTTCGGCACAGAGCCACTTAAAAAATCACGTTCTGTAGATACAGGACCTTTTCGAAACATGATAAAGGATAAGTTAAATAGCGCGAGTTTCAAGATATTGTCGAATGATGAATTGATTTCGGAGCCTGGCAGTCCGCTTCTGGTCGTGGATATTCATACCCACGGCCCTATTCACAAAGACTTTTACATTACCGAAGACGAAGAGATTGCTCCGAGTCCCTTGGGGTATAAAGGAGAGTGTCATATGTCTCTATGGCAAGAAGGCCTCTTAGCGCGAGACAGGAATATAAGTCAATATGGCGTAACTTGGTCAGGTAAAATGGTAAACTTGGAATGGGCAAAGACAAGGGGTGATTTGGAAAACTCTATCAGAAGTGGAGTGTTAGAGGTATTGAATGATTTTATTGTTGCGCATCTTACAGCAAACAAGAAAGCGGCTGATGTGGCGAAAAAATAGGATTGGTTTCGATTGTGGTGAATGGTATTCAAAGGATAAGCAAAGGAAGTTTTGCAGTTTTAGGGAAATAAGAAATGAATAAGATATACGAAAAGGCGGTCGACGCGATTTTGAGTAGGATTAACTTTGTTAGTGCTGGTCGGCACCCCGATGACTTTGAATGTATCGTCGATATGTTCAATAGGCTTCTTGATGCGGGTCAGCATGTCGGGAGTGACGAGATTTATCAGTATATTACCGCGAAAGGGAAGGGCGATAAGAACGAAATTCAAAACGAGGAAGCGCTTGATAGCGTAACCAGAAATGTTGCTGGGAGAATCCAGTTGATTTATGAGGTTCTCGAAACTGGAAGGCGCCCTTCGGACTGCTGGGGAGAGGATTTTATAAAAGACATTCTGCGAACGGAGCCATGTTAACTCAATCCCACTTTAATAAATCAACGAGAATCAGACCGTAGCAGATTGAGCAATGATGAACGGCAGACGGCGGACTACGGCGAATCATTCATTCTTAAATCTGCCGCACCATTTCTGAGGTTCTGCCATCATTTTACCGAGCATCCTACCGATTTTTTGGCAATTTTCAGTCAACCTTTTGTTTTCTTTAATCAGTATATATCCGCAATCAAGGGATGTATCCAGCCAGTGTTGTGTTTCCGCTTGTTCTCCATCTGCATCCGATAATTTGCTGATAAAATGAGCAGGATAGCGTCGCTTTTGCCATGACTCGGCAATATTAGCTCCTATAGAACGAGAAGAACGTCTGATTTGGTCTGTGAGCGAGTAGAGTTCTTCTTTGGGAAATTTTTGCGTGAGTACGAAAATATCCTGTTGGAGCTCATATGCGAGCTTGTAAACATTTAAGTCCCTATAGCTGTTTATCCTCTCACTCATTTTCTGTACTCCGTCTTGAATTTGCTGTTTCTGTCTTCTGTCATCAGTCATCTGTCGTCCTATGGTCTATCAATTTCGTCTTTGATTTGGTTGAGGAGGTTTATCGCCTCGATGGGTGTGAGATTATTTACATCGAGAGATGATAGTTTATCCAAAACGGATTTGTGTTTCTCTACGAAAAGGCTGTCTTTGTCGGTTTCCTTTG
>CAYSTP010000275.1:0-2076 GCA_964434085.1 uncultured Pirellulales bacterium | reverse complement strand
AGTGAGGTCATAATGGCTACGAACCCGAATATGGCGGGTGACGGAACGGCGTTGTATATCAGCTCACATCTAAAAGCGACCGGTGTAAAGATAACCCGCTTAGCGAGGGGCCTGCCCAGCGGGACGACAATCGAATTTGCAAGCGGTAAAATCCTCAGCGACGCCATAAACGGCAGAGTGCCGTTGGAATAATATTCACATCAGACGACCCCTTGAGAATAAACCGGCCTCGATTTATTGCGGCCTGTCGCGGCGGTTTATGATATAATGATACTCGATGCTCGATGCTCGATGTTCGATGCTGGATGCTCGATACTGGATACTCGATACTCGTGACTGGAAAGGCAAGAACCCCCAACATTCCACCGTCGCCGAGGCTATGGCGGACAAGAAAGTTGGGGGCTAAACGATTAGGATAGTCGCCGCCTCGGCGACTGCTAAACTATAACAGGGCGATTGCAATGAAGCTGGAAATGACAGGACAGATGCGGATGGAGCAGCGGCTCAAGCTTGCACCGCATATGATTCAGTCGATGGAAATCCTTCAGCTTCCGATTCTTGCGTTGCAGGAGCGAATCGAGCAGGAGCTAAACAGCAACCCGGTGCTCGAAACGGACGAGCCCGGCGAGTCCGCCGAGGTCGAGCCGGAGGATGAGCAGCAGCAGGGGCGCGAGCTGCCTGACGCGGCACTGCCTTCGGATAAATCGCTGGATACCTTCGAGCGGGTTGACAGCCTGGCCGACGATTACCGTGATTATGTGGACGAGGCAGGCCTGTTCAGAAGGGTCGTTCATGACGATGAGCCCGACCGTAAACTCGAAGCAATAAAAAACACCGCAGCACTGCCAAAATCACTCAACGAACACCTTAGCGAACAATGGCATCTTGTCGAGGCACCGGAACCTGTAAAGGCGGCAGGGGAGAGAATCATCGACTATATAGACAACCGGGGATACCTGAGCGTCCGCCTTGAGCAGTTGCACAATAAAGACCGAAAGGACTTCAGCTACGAGGACCTTAAGGCTGCTCTTGAGTTGGTACAGAAACTCGAGCCAATCGGCGTCGGGGCAAGGGACCTGAAAGAATGCCTGCTGATCCAGATGGCCAACAGCGGCGAGGATATGGAGTTCGAGGAGCGGCTTGTCGAGAAATATATGGATGAGCTGCTGGAGAACCATCTGCCTGAGATTGCCAGGAAAATGAACTGCACCGTCGAGCAAATCAACCAGGCCATCGCCCGGATAAGCAAGTTCGATACGTCGCCCGGCCTGCAGTTCGGGCAGGTGGTCAATCACTTTATTACCGCCGATGTGATAGTCGAACCTGACAACAATGAGCTTGGCTACTCGGTCAGACTGGCCAAATCCAATCTGCCGAACCTGCGAATCAGCGATTACTATTCGAAGATTGCGGCCGATGCGGCCACCAGCCCAAAGACCAGAGAATTTCTTCAGAACAATATCCGCTCGGCCCAGTGGATAATCGATGCGATAGCCCAGCGAAGAAATACCCTGTTGCGGGTGTCCACGTCGATTGTCAAGCACCAGCGTGATTTTTTTGACAAGGGCGAGCTTTACCTGAAGCCGCTGCCTATGTCCGCGGTTGCAGATGACGTCGGGATACATGTTGCCACCGTTTCGCGAGCCGTGGCTGACAAGTACCTGCTGTGTGAATGGGGTGTGGTCCCACTTCGCAAGTTTTTCAGCGGCGGAACTGAAGACCAAAGCGGCGAGGCCCACAGCTGGGAGGCTATTCGAGTCAAACTCAAACAAGTCATCGACGCTGAAGACAAATCCAATCCCCTCAGCGACGACAAAATCAAAAAGAAACTCGAAGAGGCCGGTATAAGCAACCTGGCCCGCAGAACCGTCGCAAAGTATCGCAAGCTAATGGGCATCCCTGCTGCGCGCTTGCGAAAGAGATACTAATAATTGATTATCGATTATTGATTATTTTTAAGCCACAGAGATGGTTTTAGCCACAGAGGACACAGAGGCCACAGAGAAGGTTTTTTAGACACAGATTAACGCGGATTTTTTACTAACGACCAACGACTAAAAACTAACGACTAATTTT
>CAYSTP010000274.1:0-2084 GCA_964434085.1 uncultured Pirellulales bacterium | reverse complement strand
ATAGTTGACTGTCGGCCGGGGGGACATAACAAGTCAATGGCTACAGGTGTGGGGACAGGGAAAAATCAGGCTGTGTAACCGGTTCGCAGTGTTCGGGGTAATTATGCAGGAGGATAGAGAATGAAACGATTCGCGGTAAAGTCCTTATTAGTCTGCCAAATGATATTGTTGCTCGGCACTGTTTACACCCAAGCCCAGCCGGCTAACGACAATTGCGCAAATGCAGAGCCGGTTGGCGAGGTTACAAACCAGCCATTCGACACCACGAGTGCCACATTCGACGGCACAGGTTCCTGCATGTATAGTCCGAATATCTGGTACTGTTACACTGCTACGGACAGCGGCAGTGTTACCGTCAGCCTGTGTGGTAGCAGTTACGACACTATGCTGGCTGTTTATGAGGGTTGTTCCTGTGGTCCGCTTGGGGCAAATATCGCTTGCGAAGATGATTATTATGATTGCGGCCTGTCGTCTCAGGCAACTTTTGACGCAATCGAGGGAAATACATACCTCATCGAGGTCGGCGGGTGGAGCTCTCATACCGGCCAGGGAGTTCTAAGTATAAGTACCCCCGGCGATTGGAAAGCCGACGCCAATGATAGAATAGAGCTATACCGCAAAGGTGACTTCCTAATAACAGCTGTCTGGCCCTATGGCTCCAAGCCGCCGATACCGGATGTAACTGTAGAAATCAGCCAGACTGAGCACCACTTCGCCTTCGGCTCAGCCCTCGCTCATACGCCATTAAGCAGCAACAGCAGCTATAGGAACTTCGTTCTTGACCATTTCGAGTGGGCGGTATGTGAAAATGAATCAAAGTGGGCGCACAATGAGCCGTCCAGAGACTACGAAGATTACGAGCAAGCCGATTATATTTACAACTGGTGCGCCAACAACGGTATTACTATGAGGGGTCATTGTCTTTTTTGGGCGGCGGACAGTCAAGTCCAGAACTGGGTAAAGGCTTTGGACTATAAAACATACCCACAGGACAGCAACCTGCTGACCGAAGTTTACGAGCGCATTGACAGCGGAATGAACCATTTCAAGGGAAAATTCGTTCACTGGGACATCAACAACGAAATGTGCAATAATTCATTCTATGCAGACAGACTCGGCTATGCCGTTCGTCCCTGGATGTTTCAGAGCGCCAATGCCATCGACCCGAACTGTATGCTTTTTGTCAACGACTACGGCGTCATTGCCGGCGGTTACAATCTATACAATTACAAACAACAGATATACGGACTACTCGATGATGGCGCCCCCGTTCACGGGATAGGCGTGCAGTGTCACTTCTGGGAAAGCTCGATCGACCCGTGTGCGATATACAGCCGCTTTGAGAGTCTGGCGGAAGTTGGACTTCCGATATGGTGTTCAGAATATGACTTCGCAGCGGAAGATGAGAATGTCCGCGCTGACGGTCTTGAGAAGTTTTATCGCACGGCGTTCAGTCACCCTGCCGTCGAAGGGATTTTGATGTGGGGCTTCTGGGAGGATTCCCACTGGCGGGACAACTGCCACATCGTAAACTCCAACTGGAGCCTCAATGCCGCGGGAAGAAAATACGAAGACCTGCTGGACGAATGGACAACAAATGATTCATCAATCACTGATAGTAATGGAAACGCAGATTTCAGAGGCTTTTACGGAAAATACAGGGTTATACTTACGTCTCCGGACGAAGAACTCGCTGATGTAACTATTGACGTTATTCCCGGTGGTCCCAACGAATTCACCATTGAGCTTTCACCGCCGCCGGCAGCACCGACAAACCTGACGGCAACGCCTGTGAGCGAAAAGGTCTTGCTCGACTGGGACGACAACAACGAACCCGCCCTTGATGGCTACAATGTATATCGTTCGACAACCCAGGGCGACGACTACAGCCAGATAAACAGTACGCTTCTGAGTGATTCAAATTATACCGATGACACCGTTATAGCCGGTACGACTTACTACTACGTCGTCAAAGCGGTGGACACATTCTCAAGAGAGTCCGGATACTCAAACGAAGACTCTGCCACGGCCTTCGATATAACGCCTCCGGCGGCGCCGACGGGCCTGACGACATCGGCAGGAAA
>CAYSTP010000273.1:0-2089 GCA_964434085.1 uncultured Pirellulales bacterium | reverse complement strand
TCGTCGGCTCGTCGAGAATCAGCAGGTCGGGGTCGTTGATAAGTGCCTGAGCCAGGCCGATTCTTCTGGCCATACCTTTTGAGAAAGTCCCAACCTGTCGATTGGCAACCGCCTTTAGACCCACCATTTCGAGCAAGGCCTCGATTCGCGCCTTGCGTACCTGGCCGGGCAGAGAGAACAATCGGCCGTAAAAATCAAGTGTCTCACGGGCTGTCAGATATCTGTATAGATAAGATTCTTCCGGCAGGAATCCGATGCGGGCGCTGATTTTCGGGTCGGTGGCGTCGCCTCCGAGCACGAGGGATTTTCCCTTCGTCGGATGCAGCAGGCCCAGCAGGACCTTTAGGGTCGTTGTCTTGCCGGAACCGTTTGGGCCCAACAATCCGAATACCTCATTGTAGCGGACACGAAGGTTAAGGTCATTGACGGCATAAACCTTGGTCCTGCCCCACAAGTCACAGAAGACCTTGGTCAGCGAAAAAGTTTCAACTGCATATTCTTTGTTTTGGTTCATATAATTTCACGTTTTGTAATGCTGCCGCGACGGCGGTTTAGTGCACCGGTTGATGCTCGAGCTCTTCACCATAGCGCACCAGCCGTGCACTATTAAAGACAACGAACAGCGAGCTTACAAAATGTAATACGGCTGCGATGGTCGGCAGAATCAAAAATGAGAACGATATACCAAGAACTATGAACGATATGCCGAAAGCTATGTTTTCGTAGATTACCCTTCTGGTGCTTCGGGACAGCTTGACCAGAAACGGCAGTCGCCGCAGGTCGTCGCTCATCAGGGCGATAGAGGCTGAATTGATAGCAACGTCACTGCCGGCGGCGCCCATGGCGATGCCGAGGTCTCCCGCGGCAAGGGCCGGTGCGTCGTTTATACCGTCCCCGACCACGACGACGGTATGTCCGTCGCTTTTGATTTTTTCGACGATGGCCAGCTTATCCTGCGGCAGGCATTGAGCCTTAAAATCGGTGCAGCCGAGCTCGCCGGCTACGCGGTTAGCGACTTCCTCACGGTCACCGGTAAGCATGGTGACGCGCTTGATACCGGCGTCGAACAGTTCCTTTACAGCCTGCTGGGCCTCCGGACGAGTCTTGTCCTGCAGACCTATCCAGCCGATACACTTTGAATCTCTGGCGACATACAGGGTGCTGAAGCCCTGCTCTTCATGCAGGGCGGGGTCGGAAATATTTTTTATGTCGATGTTGTTTTCTTTCAGGAATGTATCTCGGCCGACAATGATTTGTTCCGAATCGACGGTTGCGGTGACGCCTTTACCGGGTGTTTCCCTGAAGTTTTCCGTCTTGGGCAAAGTAAGGTTCGCCTCTCTGGCAACCTGCAAAAGCGCACGCGCGGCGGGGTGCTTACTCATCTGTTCAGCCGAGGCCGCGGCGCTGAGCAGCTCAGCGGGCTCGACGTTCTCTGCAGGAGTCAGTTTGGTCACATAAAGTCGGCCGGTCGTCAGGGTGCCGGTTTTATCGAAGACCATGGCGGTCATTCGACCGGCGATTTCCAAATCGGCGATGTTCTTGACAAGAATTCCGAGCCGCGCCGATGAACTGATAGCTGCGACCATCGCGCTGGGAGTGGCAAGAATCAGGCTGCATGGGCAGGAGATTATAAGTATGGATATGGCCTGCTGTATGCTTCGAGTGAAAAAGTAAAACACCAGAGCAATCATCAGAATCGTCGGAACGTACCACTTAACGTAGCGTTCGATGATTGTAATGATTGGGATTTTTGATTGCTCAGCCTGAATGATTAACGATTGGACCTTGCCGAGCGTTGTGTCTTTGCCTGCCTTGGTCACCTTGATATCGAGCACACCGGTAAGGTTGTTCGTTCCGGCGAAGACCTGCATTCCCGGTACTTTATCGACCGGCAGCGATTCGCCGGTGATAGTTGCCTCATTGACGCTGCTCAGACCGTCGGTCACATCTCCGTCGGCGGGTATATTGTCACCGGGATGTGCTCGCACAATATCGCCGGCCTTGAGCTTGCTGACGTCGATGTCTTTTTCAGCACCGTCGGCGGCGAGAAGATATGCCTTTTTTGGGGTGAGTCTCACTAACGATTCGA
>CAYSTP010000272.1:1011-2094 GCA_964434085.1 uncultured Pirellulales bacterium | reverse complement strand
TCTGCCGTGCCGCCGTAGGCACCCATATTGATTTTGCCGCCGTTCGGCTCCGGCTCATTGCCAACCTGATTATTTGGATCCCCCGCGTCAATACAAGGGCTGGTAACATCATCTAATACCCAGCTTTCGTTGACCGGATCGTATCGTCCTGCTTCGGATTTCAAATGATAGTCACCATCAATCCATACAGCATTCGGATCGTTTGGCTCAACAACCACGTTCGGATCATTAACATTAGCCCAATAGCCGGGACTGGCAAATAGTGGGTCTTCATCGATGTTTCCTTCGCCATCACCTTCCCAGCCACCTTGGATGTTGCTGTAGGAGATGGTGATTGTTGAGCTATCTTCTTTCCGTGTTCCATCGCTGCCATCCCAAACAATGCAGTTGATAAGTCTAATGTGACTTGGATTCTCTTCCTCATCCGTATCACAAGCTAAAGCATTTCCGAAAAATGCTCGATTTCCAGCAAACGTGCAGTTATTCAGGATAGAATTGCTCCCTAAGTTGGCCGTTCCCCCGCCTTGCTTCCCTGTCGAGTTTCCAGCGAAAAAGCAGTTATTGATAATCGTGTCGCAGAAAAAATCATTGCACATGCCTCCACCGTTTTCAGCGGCTGTGTTTCGGCGAAATGAGCAATTGGTAACTATAGGACTGCTGTAGCAATTGTACATACCACCGCCTTCCTTTCCTGTCGAATTGCCAATAAAAATACAGTTATTAACAATTGTGTCACAGGAGATATCGTTACACATTCCTCCGCCGTTATCGCCGGCAGAATTACCACTGAATGTACAGTTGACTACTATCGCTGTGCTGTCAAAACTGATGTCTATCCCACCGCCGTCCTCTCCAGCAGAATTGCCCTGAAAGATACAATTGATTACTGTTGTTGGACTGGAGTTGATGTTCCCCATCCCGCCACCAGAGTCTGTTGCTGAATTGCTCCTGAAAGTGCAGTTGGCTACAGTTGGGCATCCGAAATCATTACACATCCCAGCGCCGTAATCGTTTTCATCGGAATCGTTAGCGTTACCGGCAGTTATAGTAAAGCCATCCAGTGTAGCGGTCTTATCAGTATCG
>CAYSTP010000272.1:0-1001 GCA_964434085.1 uncultured Pirellulales bacterium | reverse complement strand
CAGAATGGCCGTTTCATTGGTCCCACTGCCGGTTACAACGTGGTAGCTGTTCTCTGCCCGTGTTGGCTCATTGGGCAAATCGCATGGATCGGCAACTTCTGCATCGTCACTGTTCAGGTCGCCGGAGAGGATGGTTTCGTATAGTTCGATGTCACGAGCGTTTGGGTCAGGCGAACCGACTCCGGCGTAGCCGCCTTTGAGCGATACGCCATTGATAAGCTGGAATGTCGCAGTCCTCCAGTCGAATTCCGGTATGGCTAAGAGTCCTTCATTCGGCTTGTAAGTTCCCTGAGCAACTCGAATTTCGACCGGTTTTTCAGATCTGTCCGCATCGGCCAGCGCGTGCTGAAGGTATATGTAAGCGTTTTCCCAGGATGAGCCGACATTTGCACCGGTGGCATCGTCATCAACATAAATAATCTTTCCAGCGGCAATCGTGTAAAGCATCAACAGTAAAAATATTGACGTAATAAAGCATAATCTTAAATTTTCTTTATTAAACATTTTGAGTTTTCCTTTCAGCCTGTGGGGGTGATAGAAACCAGCATATAGAGCTGCCAGAATAATTTAAATCGGATAGTGAGTATCTCGTACCTATAACAAACATGGTGCATATACTACTTCCTCTTTTAAAGTAACGAAGAGTTATACTACTATCATAAGCTTTCAGGCATTTATGTCAAGAGAAAAAGGGCGCAACGGATGCCTGAGAATCTTACTTAACGCGTGTTTGCTGTGAATATTCAGTTTCGGGCTGAGATTTCTCTTGAAAACAGGCAGGCCAATGTGGTATAAATGTAGATGTAGGATTGTGGTTTAGAGGTTATCCGGCAGTAGTCGGCAGCTTCACAGAAGGACCGGCCGGTACGTATACGATGACCGCCGCCGGCGCCGATATCTGGGGCGATGAAGACGAATTCCACTTTGCATTCAAACAACTGACCGGTGTTGGCTCGATTACAGTGAAGGTCGAAAGCGTTCAAGAGACGAGCAATTGGGCA
>CAYSTP010000271.1:0-2102 GCA_964434085.1 uncultured Pirellulales bacterium | reverse complement strand
CTAGATGTCAATACCATCTAGTAGTTGAAGGGAACGGCCTCTTGAGTGGGTTGCTTTGAGGTGAAGGGTGTGCTATGTGTCAATGCCACTTAGTGATGGAGGACGACCGCTCCCTTGGCTGGAGGTTTCGGAGGATTGTCAAGAAAAATTGGAAAATGCGATGCTGGATGCTGGATTCTTGATGCTGGATGCCGGATTCGCAGCTTGTGAATGGTGAGTAGTTAAAAGAAAGCCCCTTAAACCGGATTCGCAGTTAAATGACTTGAGTTTTATTGCTGTGTAAAATCTTTTAGCTGGATTTGGGGGATTTCGATGGTTTCTCCAGGCAGGGGGATGAATTTTTTACGGCCTTGGTTTTTCACTTTTTTGTTGCCGCTCCAGGCGAAGCGTCCGAAGTACTTCACGGCGCAGTATAATATGTCGGCGGTCAATTTGCCGGTGTTGAGGACCATCATGGCTTCGAGGAAGATTTCGTCAGCGCGGTTTTTCGGGTATTGTTCTTCCTGTGCCCAGTACAGATAATCGTGTATGACGGCGGCGTTGCCGTACTTGCCCCATTTCGGAAATATCCACCAGAAGGGGCGTGGGACGCTGGCGAAATCCGTTATGAAGCCTGCGGGGACTTTTATTGTTTCGCCGCTTCCTTCCGTGCCGACGTCATAAGAGAATTGTTTTCTTAATACCCAAGTCTTACCGTCCGGCAGGGGCGACACTATCAGGTTTTCGGTAAAAGCACTCATTTTAATCGGCCTCGGTTCAAGTAAGGGTGTTATCCTTCCGGGAATCGGTTAATGCAAGTGGCTGATTGTTATTGGCGGTTCGCGGATTCTGCATCCCCTGCTTACGACATTCAGTGGCAGGCAAGTGCAGAACGACAAAAGGCAGATTGCAGATTCTTTGTTATTCGTCAGGCGCAGATTTGTTCGTAATGTAGCGCAGCGTGTATAAGAGCATTGGAGCCTTTGTGGTTGTCGGGGAGCCCAGATATGTTGCGGACCGATGAGGAAAGGATTATAATCATCATCGGCAACAGACCTTAAAAGACTGAAACGAAACGGGGGTGAAATGTGAGAAATTATGCATTGTTTTTAATTGCGGGGCTAGTTATGAACGGACTGACGGGAAATTTCAATTCGGCGGATGAATCTGGCGATATGGCGACATTGACCATTATGTACGATAATTATAAGTATGACGAAACGCTGCAGGCGGAGTGGGGATTTTCGTGCCTGATAGAAACGGCGGGGCAGACCATTCTCTTCGATACCGGCGGTGATGCAGAGGTGCTGGAGGCGAATTTCAAGAAACTAAATATTGACCCAAACAGCATCGATACGGTTGTTATATCGCACATGCACTGGGACCACATCAACGGGCTGGAATGGCTGGTGAAAGCAAACAGACATTTGGAGATTTTTCTGCCCGATTCCGCAGATGAAGAATTTGTGAAAGAACTACAAAACAAGGCCGAGTCCGTGACTCTGGTTTCGCAGATGAAATGTATCTGCGATTTTGCATTCAGCACCGGTACGCTACAGCACCAAATACCGGAGCAGGCGCTGTGCCTGGAAACGCCGGAGGGAATTGTAGTTATCACGGGGTGCAGCCATCCTGGGATTGTCCGAATTCTGAAAAAGGCCAGGGAGCTTTCGGACAGGGAAATTTACCTTGCCTTCGGCGGCTTCCACCTTGGCGGCCATACTCCCGAGCAAATAGAAAGAATCATCGATGAATTTAAAGCACTGAGCGTAGAGAAAATCGGCCCAACTCACTGCACCGGCGATACGGCGATTGCTATGTTCAAAGAGGCGTGGGGGCAAGACTATATCCCCATGGGAGTCGGAAAACAGCTCCGCCTGCATCTGGAAAAACATATCTGTGCCGAGCAGGAGATTAAACAGTCAGGATGACAGGAGCTCTTTCAGGAGTGGTTTTAGTTTTCTGATAGCGTTGCCGCGGTGACTGATGGAATTTTTTTCGTCGGCTGTTAGCTGGGCGACGGTCTTATTGAGGTGCGGGACGAAGAAAACCGGGTCGTAGCCGAAGCCGTTGGTTCCGATTTGCCTTTCGGTAATCAGGCCTTCGAGTTTTCCTTCGGTCTC
>CAYSTP010000270.1:0-2133 GCA_964434085.1 uncultured Pirellulales bacterium | reverse complement strand
CAACTTTCGGTTTTAACGCCTGATGACCAGCAAATTGTCTCCGCTTCTGTTTGAAGATACGGATTTAACGTGCCGATCTGAGGCACTCCCGTAGTAGACCACCACGGCAGCGTAGGAATCGTGCCGTCGTCATCATATTTTAACTTCTCCACACAGATCGAACGCCGTTCACGATGGACATCCGTCTCAGCAAAATTCAGGACGTAATTGAAGCCGAAAACGTATGAATCTCCCTTGTAATCGATGATACCCGGATGATTCCCGGAGGAGGCCTTATTCGGCTTCATAATATACCCCTTCGTCGTCCATGGCCCGATAGGACTATTGCTCATGGCATAACCAATGCCTTCGGGGCAACAGTAAGACGCAAATGCCAGGTAGTATAAACCATTTCGCTTATAAAACCACGGACCTTCCTCGAACAGCTTCGGTCTCGGGAACTCGACTATGTCCCCCGAATAAGAAATCATATCCTGATTTAGTTTCACATAAAATATACGCTGGTGGCCCCAATACAAATATGCCTGCCCATCATCATCAATGAATACAGAGGGATCAATATCATCCTTAGAATCCGGATTATGGATCAAAGGCTTTCCGATCGCATCGGTAAACGGTCCGGTGGGGCTGTCAGAAACCGCCATGCCGATATCCATATGTCCGTTGCGTACCAAGGGGCAATATAAATAAAACTTGCCGTTTCTGAAGATACACTGGGGGGCCCACGCATTATAGCCGTCCGCCCACTTGAATGTTTTATAAGGCTCAGAAACCCCCGCTATAATTCCATGATCCGTCCAATTGACCATATCAGTGGAACTATAAAGCAGCCAATTAAACATTTTGAAGCCTCGCGCATCGTCTTCGTCGTGGCTGGTATAAAGATATACCGTATTGTTATATACCATCGGAGCCGGATCGGCGGTATATTTTGTTTGTATAATCGGATTGTCCGCACAGCATATCGTCCCTAAAGCTGCCGTAAAGGCCAGCATGATAGCTGTGACTCGTTTCTGAATTCCTAATCTTTTCATAGTTTTCTCCAAATTCTTAGCGGTTTTACATTACTCGAACTTTCACCAATTGAAGTTCAGCACCGGCCCGCGTGCCTCATCCTCATTATTATGAAGTGCAGAAGGTGTATCAACCGGTCATCTTTGAACTCGTTAGTGCGTCTCCCCTGCGAAACAAGGTAACCAATCGTTACGATTTTCTGTCACTTGATCAATTGGATATCCGCTATAGTTTTACCGAAAATGGAAAGGTTAGGGATTTCAGTATCTTGACCTTCAAGTCTCTTAGTCCAGGCAACTCGACTACTGTCGATATCACTTGGCCAGTATGGTGAAGAACTGGCCGAGTTTCGCGTTGTCGTGGCCTGCGTAGACATAGACCGTATCGCCAACGACCATAGCTGCCGGGTCGGCCGTGAAGACGTCACGAAAGATGAGATTGCTTCCAGGGTTGGCTCCAATGTACTGACCGGCCACCGCCATCAGAGTAATGAATACGATAAATTGGGCTTTTCGGTTCATACGAATCTTTTTCCTTTCATTGTCCTGAAGTAAGTTGTATTGTTTAAATCCATATAACGTCCTATGAACATTCCTTATTTTACTTGGATTGAAAGAGCTGCCGCTTGGAGTCCTTCGGATTCTGCAGAAAGACGGATTACACCCCTTTCATGTTTAGATTGTATCACAACAAGACACAAACCGTGAAATGCTTTTCGCTCGCCGGCTTTGAAATACTCGTGGCTAATTGGATTGCCGTTGTCCACTCCGGCAATAACGCCGTTGCCCTTAATATTAAATTTCACCAGGTTGTCGGCGTTGGGGCACACTCGACCTTCCTGGTCCGCGATCCCGACTTTGACATACGAAAGATCCTCACCGTCTGCACTGATTTCGGTACGATCCGGCGTCAGTATTATTTTAGCCGGAGCGCCTGCGGTTTGTACTTCGTCCGAGCACACTGTCTTGCCGTTGTTTTTTGCAACGGCTTTTAATGTACCAGGAGAGTAAGGAACTTTCCATACCAAATGCAAATCCTCTGTATCACTGAATTTCTTTTCGCCAAGGGACTTTCCATTCAAAAACAATTCCACCGACTCACAATTGCTGTAACACCAGA
>CAYSTP010000269.1:0-2134 GCA_964434085.1 uncultured Pirellulales bacterium | reverse complement strand
TCAGCAATGGCATTGAAAAACGCGTTTGCTGCATTAATTAACAGAGAAATGAAAGGTGGAACTATAAAGGAGATGAAAGACATGAAGAGGATAGCAATACCGGTTACAGGCGGAAAGCTGTCGACGCATTTCGGGCACTGCGAACATTTTGCGGTGTTCGAAGTGGACGAAGAAAAGCAGGCTATAGTCGGCAAGCAGACGTTCGAGCCTCCGACGCACGAGCCGGGCGTTTTGCCGCGATGGCTGGGAGGAATGCAGGTGAACTTGATAATCGCCGGCGGAATGGGTCGAAGAGCGCAGGATTTATTCGCAGAAAACAGGATTGAAGTTTTGTGCGGAGTTGCCGGGGATGAGCCTGAGCAGGTTGTTCAACGATATCTCGACGGGCAGCTTGTTTCAGGACCGAATATCTGCGACCATTGATTGGGCAATCGGTGAATAATGTTTTGGTAGTGAAGACAGATGCCGCGACCGATTAACTTGCGACGAGTTGGACGGATACCGGCTTGCAGCTATTACAAGCCGCAGGGGATTCCGCTGCGCGTGCTGGAGCAGGTGAACCTTACCGTCGATGAAGTTGAGGCGATACGGCTGGTCGATTTGGAGGGGATGTACCAGGCACAGGCGGCGGAGAAGATGAATGTGTCGCGGCAAACATTAGGTCGGATACTCGAATCGGCGCATAAGAAAATTGCCGAGGCATTAGTCAACGGAAAAGCACTGTCAATCGAAGGAGGGATGTTCAAGTTAACTAAGGCCGTTGAAGCAGCGCTGGGGCCGCCATGGGGACACGGCAGAGGCAGAGGGCGCGGTCGGGGACGAGGCAGAGGTCGGGGTTGTATGTAATTTACAATTGGTAGCCGGGGATGGGCGTGTTGCAGGAGGGGCAGGCGGAGTTTTCGATCAGGTTTTCGGCGATGCGGTAGCCGTGACGGTCGATGAGCAGCTCGCCGCAATTGTGGCAGAAGGTGGATTCAGATTTCGAGCCGGGGATATTTCCGGGATAGACGTAGTGCAGACCAGCATCTTTGCCTATTCGTTCGGCTAATTCAATAGTGGCAATCGGCGTTGGGTAAGAATCGAGGTATTTGTACTGCGGGATGAATCGGCTTATGTGCCAGGGGACGTCCGGGCCTGCCTCGTTTACAATAAACTCTGCAATTTTTTTCAGCTCGTCTTCGGAGTCGTTCTGGCCGGGGACTAACAAAGTTGTAATTTCCATCCAGATATTTGTCTGGTCTGCGATGTATTTGATGGTATCAAGGACCGGCTGAAGGCGGGCCTTGCAAAGAGTACGGTAGTAATCATCGCTGAATGATTTGAGGTCAACGTTTATGCCGTCGAGCCAGTCTTTGACAAAGTCGACGGCTTCTATTGTCATGTAGCCATTACTTACGAAGACGTTGGTAAGGCCTTTTTGTTTGGCGAGCTTTCCGGTCTCTGCACATAGTTCCATAAAGATGGTCGGCTCGGTGTAGGTATATGCGATGCTTTTACATCGGCCGTGCAGCGCGGCGGTGACGATTTGCTGTGGGCTTACTTCTGCGCCTTCGACGAGGCCGCCTTCGAGGGCGGCCTGGCTGATTTGCCAGTTCTGACAGAATGAGCAGCGGAAGTTGCAGCCGATGCAGGCGATGGAGAAGCTGGCGGAGCCGGGCTGGAAATGAAAGAGCGGTTTCTTTTCTATTGGGTCGGCGTTTGCAGCGCAAACCTTGTCGTAATTGAGAGAATATAAGGTGCCGTCGATGTTCTTACGGACGCAGCAGCGGCCGAGTTTGCCGTCGTCAATCAGGCATCGAAAGTTGCAGAGTTTGCAGCGGACCTTTTTGCCTTCTGCAAGTTCCCAAAGAACAGCTTTTTTGAGATTTGAAGTTTCAGCCATGATTTTATTACTCAGCTAAGCTATCTCATGTTTATGCATAGGCCTGGGCGAGGATTTTTATTGGGTGCGTTACGGTTTTATTGCTTATGTGCTCAAGCTGCATTTTGCAGGCGGAGCATTCGGTCAGTACAGAGTCGATTTTCGATTTTTCGAGCGCTTTTTTGACGTTGGCGGCTATTCGGGTGCTAAGCTCGTAATTTTTCTTCTGCATACCGAAGGTGCCGGCGATGCCGCAGCAGCCGGCCTGGATGT
>CAYSTP010000268.1:0-2204 GCA_964434085.1 uncultured Pirellulales bacterium | reverse complement strand
GGCAGGTCGCATCAACAAGCAGCAGCCACAACCGGTACCACGTTCCGCGTACTGAGTTCCACGTAATCCGGCACACCAAACCCAAACTTGGAACGCGGAACTCAGAACCTGTACCCTGAACCCTGGAGATTATTATGGTTTGCTATCGCATCAAAATCCGTTTCCCCGCCCTGCTGGATAAAACCCTCGTCGCCCCGCTGCTTCTGCTGCGCTGTATATGGTACGGCTACACCTTCCGCCGAATCCCGCTGTGTAATTCAGATAAATACGCCATCGTTGACCCGATTGATTACTATCCCCTCTCGAAATACACCTGGTGGACACGCAATAGAAACGGCTCATACCAGGTCCTGCGCTTCACTCAGCATGGTTATTGTCTTCACCCCGTCGCTATGCACCGCCAGATAATGAATCCGCCTAAAGATAAAAGCGTTGACCATATCAACCGTGACGGCCGAGACAACCGAAGGGCGAATCTGCGGCTGGCAACAGTTGCTCAGAACAATATGAACAAATTCTCCGGGAAAGGTTCTTCTAAATACAAAGGTGTCTATTTTCGGAGAGATATGAAACGCTGGAGGGCAAGCATCTCCGTAAACAGCAAGAAAAAACAACTTGGTTCTTACGACAATGAGGTTGACGCCGCAAAAGCCTACGACAAGGCCGCGAAGAAATACTACGGCCAATTCGCCTATCTGAACTTCCCACCGCCGCAAAAACCCAAAGGCCTCAAGTCTTGGATAGAAAACAGATTATCTTCCCCCACACCTCAAAAATCGCCCTGATAAAGTAGTATATAAGTATATACGCATATGCTTATATACTTTGTGTTCGTCGCGCAGAGTTGTTTTGAATTTGGTTATTCGAATTTGTTTAGGACTTGTCCGCCATAGTCCCGATGTTTTCTATCGGGACGAAGGCGGATTTAGGGTTTGGAATTTCGGATTTGTAGCTCGTTACTGTTTCTGTAGCCAGCCGTCGATTTCATCTGCCGCTTCTCTGCCCTGTGCGATTGCGCGGACGACTAACGACGCACCCAGTACGGTATCGCCTGCCGCGAATACCCAGTCCTCACTTGACTGGTAATTGTTCACGACGATATTGCCTCGCTCGTCTAATTTAAGTCCAAGGCTTTCAACCAGCCCCTTATGCACGACGTGAACGTAACCCATAGCAAGCAGGACCAAATCGGTCTTGATAACAAACTCACTGCCGGGTACTTCCTTCATCTGCCACTTGCCGTCTGTTTGCAGCCATTCGACGTTACAGCCGTGCAGCTCGCTGACCTTTCCATTGTTGCCTTCGAAGCGTTTTGTCAGGACGCTCCAGCGGCGGTCGCATCCTTCTTCGTGACTGCTGCTGGTCCGCATTATGCGAGGCCACATCGGCCAGGGCGTATCTATCGGCCGCTGCTCCGGCGGCTTCGGCAGAATCTCAAGCTGGATGATTTCTTTAGGCCCCTGCCGCTGCGCCGTCCCGACGCAGTCGCTGCCGGTATCACCGCCGCCGATGACGACGACTCTTCTTTCTTTGGCGGTGGTTATTGTACCGGACTTAACCGGCTCGCCGGAACAAAGTCTGTTCTGCGCGGTAAGGAAATCCCACGCGAATACTATATTAGCGTTTTCCCTGCCGGGCACATTCAAATCCCTTGGCTGGCCGGCGCCCATTGTCAGGCAGACGCAGTCGAACATCTTGCGAAGGTATCGAGCCGATATATCCTCACCGACGCAGACTCCCGTCTGGAAATCGACGCCCTCGGCCTTGAGCTGCTCCAGCCGGCGGTCAATAAGAGCCTTTGGCAGTTTGAAATCGGGAATACCGTATCGTAGCAGTCCGCCTGTTTTGTTGTCCTTCTCGAAGACCATAACGCTGTGTCCGGCTCGTGCCAACTGTTGGGCCACCGCAAGGCCAGCAGGACCCGAACCGATAACGGCGATGGACTTGCCGGTCTTTTGCTTGGCGACCAGCGGGACAATCCAGCCTTCGGCGAATCCGCGTTCGACTATCTGGTTTTCTATATGGCGAATCAGGACCGGCTCGTCGTTGACCGCCAGGGTGCACGCCGTCTCACACGGCGCGGGACAGACCCGCCCGGTTATCTCGGGGAAATTGTTCGTCGAGTGCAGGTTCTCACACGCCGCTTTCCACTTGCCGCGATAGACCAAATCATTGAACTCCGGAATCCGATTATTCAGCGGACA
>CAYSTP010000267.1:0-2212 GCA_964434085.1 uncultured Pirellulales bacterium | reverse complement strand
AAATGTTTCACGTGGAACAGTCTCGACTCCTGCCTGTTTTGGACGGACGGGATGCCGGGTAATTAAGCCGGATGCTCAAGGATGTTATCATTCTCATCAGCTTAATTTTGGCTAAAGTAGCAGGCAGTAAGGTCGGTTTAGGCTTTAGGAGGCCTTACGCGAAATATCGAAACGCCCTGCTGACGGCATCAGATCTTCGGTGAATTTTGTGGTTGGGCAGGCTTATTAACTCGAAAGGCTGATTGATCCCAGAGGCCGGGGAGTTGAGAATGTGTCGTAACTGCGAACGCGAGGCGGGTGTCTCAGAACACAAAATAACAGAGCGCCGGAAGTTGAAGACTGTCGAGACCATAGCGGAAACAGGTAAAAGCGGAAAGAAGAAAAGCATCCTGAACCAGCTCAAATGAAGCAAGATAAGTGTTCCACGTGGAACAATTTTCAGCAAAATGAGCGGTTTCTGTTGGTAATATTGCAGAAATTTCGCTAAAACTTCCGAAAAACCTAACAGGAGTATCATAAAGCCACAGAGGTCGCCTGCCTGCGCCAAGGTTAAGCCGTGCAGGCAGGAAACGTGGAGATGTAAGTTTAGATTGATAAAGAACTTACGGCATCAAAAAGGTTTCTGGAAGCCTTGTGGGGTATACAGGCTTAAAACATATTATTGGTGAAACAAGGATGGTAACCAGGTAGGCATAGGAGGCCTTATGAACACGAAAAAGCGCGAAAAACCGAAGCATTTAGGCAGGGGGCTACAGTCACTTTTAGGTCCGATAACCGAGCAGACACAAATGGCGGAATTGGATGCGGCAATGGCAGGTAGTTCGGGTAACTTCCCACCAGATAACGAGTTACGCAGTTCGCTGCGAGAGGTGCCTATTGCCTCGGTACTGCCGAACCCGTATCAGCCTCGGACAAGCTGGGACGAGAAAGGTATGACGGAATTAGCTAATTCGATTCGGACTAATGGCGTTGTGCAGCCAATTGTCGTTCGTCCTTCGGGCGGCGGCTACGAGCTGATAGCAGGAGAGCGGCGGATACGGGCTGCGAAAGAGGCGGGGCTCGAGTCGATACCGGCGCTGGTGCGTCAGGCAACAGATGAGCAGCTCCTGGAGCTGGCTCTGGTCGAGAATATTCACCGCAGCGACCTTAATCCTATTGAACGAGCGAAAGCGTATCAAAAATATCTGCATGTGTTTTCCCTGACACAAGCTGAAGCGGCCCAGCGGCTTGGCGAGAACCGGTCTGTGATTGCTAACTATATACGGCTGCTGGAGTTACCGGATGAAATCAAGCAGATGCTTATGAAGGGGGACCTGTCGATGGGCCATGCGCGGGCTATCCTTGCGCTGCCGACGGACGACCTTCGGCGCAAATTGGCCAACAGGGCAATGGCCGGCAGATTAAGTGTCCGCGAGGTGGAACGCTTAGTACGACTCTATCTGCAGGGCGGCGTCGAGGCCGGCAAGAAGGTCAAATACAAACCGCCGCATATTGTAGAATTAGAGACACGGCTGAGCAGGCATCTCGGGACCAGAGTGGCTATCGTGACGAGAAGGAACGGTCAGCGAGGAAAAATCGTGATTGAGTTCGGTTCGCTGGATGAGTTTGACCGGATTACTGAGCAACTTGGTGTACAGGCTCTCGAAGAGGTGTAGGTGCAGGATGTCAGTAGGACGGATTTGAATAACGATTCGGGCCTTCCAGTAATATAATTGGCACACGTGAATTAGAAGGTTTTCAGTGAATATCTGTCATTATTAGGAGGTCATATTGTGGAAAAGGTGAGGTTTTTAGTTGTCTGCGGTGCGATATTATCGGCCTGTGTGTTATTGGCTGTGGCGGCGGAAATGGCCGATGAGAACGAGTCAACAGCGGAAGAATCCGTTATGCACGCTGAGCGGATGGAGGAAGAAAAAACTGAGGCGACAGAGCCAAATTCGCCTGAGGAGATGTTGAAAAAAGCGTGGGCTGATGTTGACCGGGCCAGCGACAGCGAAGCCAAGCACTGGCTGGAACTTGAGATGGATAAGAGAATTGAGTTCGCAAGGGCGTCACAGAGAACGACCGAGGCACAAATGCGGCTGTTGAAGCTGGTAGCCGAGTCGGAAGGTGCGACCGAAACAGTCGCTGCGATCGATAAAATACTTGAGGTCAAAAGCGCGAATGTAGAGGAGGTCCTTGACGAGGCCAGAGAGGCGAAAAGGCAGGAGCG
>CAYSTP010000266.1:0-2221 GCA_964434085.1 uncultured Pirellulales bacterium | reverse complement strand
ACTGGGCGGGCTGCTGCATCTGCTTAATCATGCTGTTTACAAGTCGCTGCTGTTTCTGAACAGCGGCTCGATAGAAATGGCGACGGGGACAAGACAATTGAAAGAGATGGGCGGACTTGCCGAAAAGATGCCGTACACACGAGCGACGTGCGCCATTGCCTCCGCTTCAATAGCAGGCGTTCCGCCTTTGTCGGGGTTCTGGAGTAAGCTGATAATCGTTATTGCGGCGATTCAGGCTGAGTATTACTGGATTGCGGCGGTTGTTGTGGGCGTGAGTGTTTGTACGTTAATCATGTATTTGAAAGCGCACAGATATGTGTTTCTCGGCGAGCTGCCGGAAAATCTGAAAGACGTGAAGGAAAACAAAGGCTCTATGCTATTGGCGATGAGTTTGCTGGCGGTGCTGTGCGTTGTGATGGGACTTCTGGTTTTAGTGAAACCGCTCAAGACAAATGTGCTCGAGCCGGCGGTGAAGGTGGTGATGGACGGGCCGGATTATTCGGCGAATATAATTGCGCAAAAATAACAACGCGAAAAGTTTAAATGTGAGATATAGAATATGAGGCGAGCGATATATTTTGTTCTGGGTTTTATTTTGTGGATGCTGCTGACCTGGCCTGTGGTCGATGGGCAGGTTGACTGGCAGATTGTTATTGCCGGCATTGTAGCAGCGGGCGTAGTGTCGCTGCTGTTTCACGAAATCCTGCCGAAAGAGCATCATGTGTTTATTTCGCCGGTCCGTATTTTCTGGTTCCTTCTCTATATTCCGGTGTTTTTCTACTATATGATGGCAGCCAATTTCGATGTCGTGTACCGCGCGCTTCATCCTCAGATGCCCATAAATCCGGGTATAGTAAAAATCAAGACAAGGTTAAAAAGCGAGTCGGGTATTACGGCACTGGCTAACTCGATTACACTGACACCCGGCACTCTAACGGTGGATTTGACCGACGACGGGTATCTATACGTGCACTGGATTAACGTTAAGAGCGTGGATATTCAGCAGGCAACGGAGCAGATTGCACGCAAGTTCGAGTGGTTTCTGGAAAAGATATTTGAATAGAAAGATAAACCTATGGATTACATGATAACGGCATTTTTTCTTGGGCTGTTTGCATGTTGTTTTATGTGTCTTTATCGCATCGGCCGCGGGCCGAGCGCTCCGGACCGCACGGTGGCCATCGACATACTCGGCATCGTGATAGTAGGATTCTGCGGCTTGCTGGGGCTTATAACCGGAAAAGATTTTTACCTGAATGTGGGGCTGGCCTGGGCACTGCTGAGCTTCATCGGCACTATCGCCCTGGCGAAGTTCCTGGAAGGCAGGAGTTTCGATGATTGATATAGCAGGACAATTGCTCATCGCGGTCGGGATTTTGTTTGACATATTCGGCTGTGTCGGACTGGTGCGCTTTCCCGATGTTTATAACCGTCTGCAGGCGTCAACCAAGTGTGTTACACTGGGCACGATTATGCTGCTGGCGGGTGTGGCCTTGATAAGCGGAAGCGGGCCGATAAGCGCCAAAGCAATCATTTGTGGGGTGTTTATCCTGATAACGGCCCCTACCGCCGCACACGCCATAGCGAAAGGCTCATACGCTTCGGGGGTCAAGCTGTGGGAGCAAAGCGTGGTGGATAAATACGGCGAAGACAAGAAAGATTAGCGCTGGTTAGATTTTAGAGGACTTGAAAGTGCGTTGGCCCAAGCTTAGAGAATTGAAAGAGGCGGTAACGAGTGTTTTTTCACCGGCTTTTACGACAAAGTTTCCAGCAGAGCCTTGTGAGGTCCCGAAGAGTTATCGCGGCAAACCAGAGTTTGACCTGGACAAGTGCATCGGATGCGGTGCGTGCGTCAACGTTTGCCCGACCCAGGCCCTGACAATGGTCGACGAGCTTGAGGGCGAGCGGCCTGTGCGAAAGATTACGCTACGGTATGATACATGCATATTCTGCGGCAACTGCAGTGAGAACTGTACGACCACGGACGGGATTAACCTTTCGAACGAGTGGGACCTGGCGGGACTGGACAGGGAAGCGATGAAAGAAACGCACGAGTTCGAGATTCAGATGTGTGAGAAATGCGGCGCCTTCGTCGGGCCGAAGAAACACTTAGTCTGGATATACGAAAAGCTCGGCCCCCTGGCTTACACCAATCCCTCGCTGCTTATTGCCAAGAGCGGCCAATTAGCTACGGACGCAGAGAAACTCGATTTGGCACGGC
>CAYSTP010000265.1:0-2222 GCA_964434085.1 uncultured Pirellulales bacterium | reverse complement strand
GTAACCGTCACATCGAGATTGCCCGGAAAGCCCTCTTCGCCGTCTTTGCTCAGGTGCTTTAGCGTCAGGCCGACCCAATCATCATTCTCAAACGGCTCGGCGTCCCATACGACCTTATCAAAACCCTTGACTCCTCCGTGAAGGTTGTTCCGGCCGTTATTCTGGGCGAGCGTATATTCCTTGCCGTCTAAAGTAAACTTGCCGTTGGCTATACGATTGCCATACCTGCCGACAATACACCCGAAGTAAGGACTCTTTTTGATATAATCATCAAGATTATCGAAGCCCAGCACTATATCAGCCCTCCTGCCCTGACGGTCGGGAACTATTATCGAAGTAACCGTCCCGCCGTAGTTAGCTATCTTTACCTGCATACCGTTGGCGTTAGTCAGGGTGTAAAGATATACGTCCTTGCCGTCTGTCGTTCCGAAAGCTTCTTTCTTAATGTCCATTTGACCTGCCTTTCCTTCATCTTTGTTACCACAGCTAATCCACAAAAAGCTGCAAAGAACCAGCGATGCAGCCAAAATCAATCGTCTTAAATTACTCCGATTCATCTTTAGCCTCCATGTCTTAAGGGTCGCCATTTTTCTTCCGGGGTATTATTCATCACCGCCGCCCGTTTGTCAAGGCTGCAAGGGCCACGTGATTCAGGGCCGATTAGGATTGTCAATCCCTGCTTTTTCTTGCCGCTTTCCTGCGGTCGCCTTCTTTAAGAAGCTTTTTTCGTACCCTGATACTGTTCGGGCAGATTTCCACCAGCTCATTTTCCTGTATATATTCGAGCATGGCTTCGAGAGACATTTTGCGGGCCGGGCGGACCTTTGCCGCGTCATCTTTTCCCGAAGCCCTGACATTGGTAAGCTGTTTTGTCCTAACCGCGTTAACCGGTATATCGTTGTCCTTGCAGTGCTCCCCGACGACCTGTCCTTCATAAACTACTTCGCCGGGCGAAACAAAGAAAATTCCCCTGTCATACAATGCGTCGAGCGCATAAGCGGTTACCGTTCCGGTATCGGTCGCAATCATCACGCCGGCCTGTCGCTGTGGTATCGAGCCTTTCATCGGCTCATATCTCTCGAACGTATGGTGCATTATTGCCTTGCCCCTGGTGGCATTCATCATCCGAGCGTGCAGACCAAACAGGCCCCTCGAGGGAATCATAAATTCCATATGCACATAATCGTTTGTGCCCGACCTGGAACTAACCGCAATCAGCTCACTCCTGCGGTCGCCGATAAGACTCATCACGGAACTCTGGCAATCGGCGGGGCAGTCAACCACGAGCCGCTCGACCGGTTCCTGGCGATGGCTGTTAACCATCCTGATAATGACCTGGGGCTTGCCGACGCAAAGCTCGTATCCTTCGCGCCGCATATTTTCCAGCAGGATTCCCAGGTGCATCAGCCCTCTGCCCGAAACAACGAATTCCTCGTTACTGCCGCCCGGCTCTACACGCAGAGACAGGTTGTGCTGGAGCTCTTTTTCAAGCCGTTCCTTTATGTGCCTGCTGGTTACAAGTTTGCCGTCTCTGCCGGCGAATGGTCCGTCATTGACGCGAAAAGTCATACTCATCGTCGGCTCATCGACCGCCACGACGGGCAGAGCGCTGGGCTGTTCGGCGCAGGCAATCGTATTTCCGATATCGACCGGGTCGAGACCGGCAATCGCGCAGATGTCCCCGGCGACTACTGTTTGGGTCTGTCTTTTGCCCAGGCCGTGGAACTCGTACAGCTTTACGACCTTCTGCTGTGTGCGGCGGTCGTTGTTGTCTATCACTGTAACGCTCTGCGCTTCCGAGACCGTCCCGGCGAATACCCTGCCGACGGCGATTCTGCCGAGGTAATCCGAATATTCCAGGGTGGTAACCAGCATCTGCAGCGGTGCGCTTTCATCGACCTTTGGCTGGGGAATATGGCTGATTATCGCCTCGAATACCGCCTCAATATTGTCGCTGGGTTTATTCAAATCAGTTGTAGCCCAGTTGTCACGCGCCGATGCGTAAATGATTGGGAAATCCAGCGCGTCATCGTCGGCTTTGAGCTGCGTCAGCAAATCGAACACCTCGTTCACAACGTCATCGGGCCGGGCGTCCTTGCGGTCCACCTTGTTAATGACCACAACGGGTTTTAGCTTGTGATACAGCGCCTTCGAAAGAACAAAGCGCGTCTGGGGCATCGGCCCTTCGAAGGCGTCGACCAGCAGCAGCACGCCGTCGGCCA
>CAYSTP010000264.1:0-2257 GCA_964434085.1 uncultured Pirellulales bacterium | reverse complement strand
TGGCGGCTATGGCAATGAAGGTTGAAGAGGTAATACGGCCGATTGCACGAGCTTTTGCCGGAGTCAACATTGTACAGAGCGGCGGCCAAAGGTACGTCGGCGGATATGGTAGATAGGTTTTCCAGCTACATGTATCTTTGACCCGTGCATAATAAACCAAAGATAAAGTGGTAACTCTAATGAGTCGGCAAAAAACATTGAAATTAATTCACCTTGCCGGCACAGTCTGGTTCATCCTCTGTTTAGGATGTATCTCCGTTCTGGCCTTGCGGCAGGCGGGCTTCCGCTGGTGGGTCATATTCTCCCTCTCAGGGCACTCTGCTCTGGTAATCTTTCTGCTGATAAGCATATATCTATTCGCAATTTTCAGAGGAGTTGGCAGGAATCAGACCATAACAATAGAACATCCCTTAACCAGCACAGACTATTACTTGATGTTCTATGTAGCGACTCCTCTTTTGGCGGGCCTGACCAGCAACCTGGCAATGTTGGGTGGCGGGGGCCGTTTGAGCCTCTTTGCTTCCGGAGTCGCCTTTGGAACGCTGGAGACAACCTTTGTGGTCTGGATTATTGTTGACCCTGTTATCGCATCGGTGGAGATGCTGCTGCCTCAAAGCCGTAAAAGCCGTGCTGTGCGCCTGGCTCGGGCAAAACTGGAAAAGGAACAAAAACAAAGGGACCGCCAACTCTTATTAGAGCGAATCCTGGACCGAGAGAAAGAAGACATTCAGCGGCGGCAAAGGGCCTTGAAACCACAGGCCGAAAAACTCGCCGGACTCCTGATAACCGATGGAGCTGACTTTGGAAAGGCAGAACGCCAGGCAGTCGACATAGGCGTTAGTGCATGGCAAAGCGGAGGACTGAGTTGTATGCAACAGCTTCGTGACATGACGATGGATTTATGCAGAAAAAAGTATAAGGACCCGACGGTTGTTGATTACGTCTCAAGTTGGTGGGATGGAATTGGAAGCTGGCGAAGCCCGTCCCTTGGTTAATAGGGCAAAATCGCCGGATAGTAGCATTCTGAATTTCAGAGGGGAGTAAGGGTGAGCAAGGCAACGGGCCTATGTGCCGTGGTGTTTGTTTTGTCGTGGGCTTGTATTTCGAGTTCAGCCCAGACTATCTATGTAGATGTTGAGGGGCCGAATGACCCCGGAAGCGGAACCCTCGAAGACCCGTTTCGCAGAATCCAGGTCGCTATAGATGCCGTTGCTGCCGGTGATACGGTTGAGATTCGGCCTGGATTGTACACGGGTCCGGGCAATTACGACCTCGACCCAAATGGTAAAGGCATTACCATCCGCAGCAGTGAGCCGAACAATCCCTACATTGTTGACAGGACGATAATCGACCCCAATCTTGCCGGCCGGGGTTTCTTCTTTATCAGCGGGGAAGACCCGAATTGCGTTATTTCAGGTCTTACCATAAGAAATGGGCTTGCTGCAGATGACTCGGGCGGTGCAATTCTTTGCGACAATAGTAACCCAACGATCACAAACTGCGTCATAAAAAGCAATGCTGCAGATTGGTATGGCGGAGCTCTGTTCTGCTATTCGAGCAGCCCTGAGATTACAAACTGTACGATAACCGGCAATTCGGGTATAGACGGTGGTGCCCTTGAATGCTGGTCCGGCACCAGCATAATTAGAAATTGCGTTATCAGCGACAATACCGCTCTGAATAACGGCGGTGCAATCGACTGCTATTGGGAAGGACAAGCCGAATTGCATAACTGCACGGTGGTTACAAACTCAGCCGGTACGGGTGGTGCACTGCGCTGTGTCGATGAAGGCAAGGTAACCATACAGAATAGTATCATCTGGTCTAACGATGCGGCCAAAGGTACACAAATAGCTGTTGAATCATCGCCCTTTTGCACAAGCGAAGTAATCATTAGCTATAGCGACGTGCAAGGCGGCATTTCAGCGGTTCACGTTGACCCTTGCAGCATATTAAGTTGGGACAGCAGCAACATCGACATTGACCCGTGTTTTGCAGAGTTTGACCCGAACGGCGACCCGAATTTTGGGGATTTTCACCTACAGAGTACAGCCGGCAGGTGGAACCCCACCTTCTACCGCGTAGACCTCAATAGTGATGGAATAATCAACTTAGTTGATTTTGCGATATTGGCCGGTGTATGGCTGCAGGGTGGTGATCTACCGGAAAACCTGGATAATAGCGGCACGGTTGACTGGATGGACCTGGAATTGTTTGCCCAATATTATCTCGCGAACAGTTACGAAGACGGTTGGCT
>CAYSTP010000263.1:0-2264 GCA_964434085.1 uncultured Pirellulales bacterium | reverse complement strand
AGTTCGGCTCCAGCCCCGCACGGCTGAGTACGAACGCAAGCCATCCGCTGGTCGTGCTCTTGCCGTGCGTACCGGCCACCGCAATACCGTCATATTGACCCATCAGCTCGCCGAGCATCTCGGCGTACTTATAGACCTTCAACCCCGCCGCCCGTGCCTTTTGCAGTTCGCCGTTGTCCTCTTTGACCGCCGCCGAGATTACCACCGCATCGAGCCCTTCACCCAGATTGTCCGCACTGTGACCGACCTTGATGTCCGCCCCGAGTTTTCGCAGTTTTTCAGTCACTTCACTGCCGGCCTGGTCGGAGCCGCTGACTATAGCTTCATTGCCTAGCAGAACCTTGGCCAGACCGCTCATTCCGATACCCCCGGCGCCTATGAAATGAAATCTCTTACCGGCAAGCGACGTATCAATTCGGGGTTTTATTACCTCGTATCGATGTACCGCTGCTATTTTGGGCGATTGGGTTTCAATATCCTGCGGCATATATCATCCCTGAATAAGCGGTTGGTTCCTTCGCCGCCCATTTTAACACAGGCAGGAGCGGAAGAAAAGACAAAAGCTCTTCTGGACTGCCTATTTTCCCTGTTTTTGCTGATTATCAGGGACGTACTCCAGCAAATCACCCGGCGTGCAGTCAAGAGCTTCACAGAGATTGTTCAGGGTGGAAAAGCGAATTGCACGAGCTTTATTTGTTTTCAGAACAGACAGGTTATTCACCGCCAGGCCGGTCGATTCAGCGAGTTCCTTGAGTTTCATCCGCCGCTCCAGAAGAACATAGTCGAGTCGGACGTTAATCACTTTGTTTGCCTCCTCTTTAGACCAGCACCTTGGATTCTTCAATTATTGGTAAAATTCTTTTCAGTATTTGAGCAAGCAGTATCAACACGCCCGTTTTTATTGCAACGGCAACGCTAAAAAGCAGCAAAGCGATGAAAATCATATTCTTCGGCAGTAACGGCTTATAAATATTATAAATGCATATTGCCCAGAAAACCACCAGCAAAGCCGCGGCAATTAAAATCTTACTGCCCCAGCGAAGCAGAAAACCCGGACGAGATATTTGCTGAATTACAAACCTCGCCAACTGGCCGAATATGATAACGGATACTCCTAATATGAGAAAATCAAGCGCAAACCAGTAACATATCAAATTGATGACAATCTCGAGCCCCTGTTTATTTTCGATGGTTCCGAGCTCTGCGCGAGTCAGGGTCATAATAAAAAAACATGCTGTATTGAACAAAAGAATCCACCCGATTGTCTGCAGTGCCGTGCACAGTATCAAAGATACTTTTTTGGATTTTTCGGGCTTTTCATGGTTTTCTGTGAACTGTACCATAAGAGATCCCCTTTCAGACCAGTGCCTTCCACTCTTCGAGAATCGGCAACATCCGCCGTAGAACCTGCGCCAGACCCGCGATAATCAGGACCTTCGCAATGACCGGTATCACCAGCGGCTGGGCAAAAAGCAGATGCCCCGTACTGTAATCGCCCAGCAGACCGACGTGCCAGACGTGATACATAAGCACGGCCCTGCCGATTAAAAGGGCGGCGTACACGTACAGAATGACGTCGCCGAACCGAAGTAGCCGGCCAGGTTGCCCACCATCTTCAACCAGACACTTTAAAAGCTGCGTCAGAACCAGCACAATCAGGCCGGGAAACACAAAATCGAAGATAACCGCCGAAGTCGCGTACATCACATTTTCAACCATATGAGGCCAGACAAGTTCCCCTGCCGCGTCTCTTACCGCTAAGATGCACAGTGCAAAAAGCAAAAACCAGATTATTCCTCCACATATCAGCACCCAGCCGATAACTCTCGCCGCAATACCATAGAATTTCAGCAGTGCCTTGTTCTTTTCAATGAGATTTTTCATGACTCAAGCCCTTTGGGTCAATCTTAATTTCTACGTTACTGTCGTGTATATATTAACGATAATCGTTGAAAAGTCAAGGAAAAACCGTGAATTTTCTAAAAAATTTTTTGCTCCTCCATTTTCGGTGTAAATTTAGGGCTTGACGGGCAGTTTTCCGTCCTCCGCCTGCCGCGGCGTGACCCTCGGGCCAAGCCGGGTCCTCTATCCTCTGCCATCCGTCGTCTGGTTTGTGGCAAGTGTATCCCTTCGGCTTCGCTCAGGACAAGTGTAGAATTGCGAAAAAAACTGGGGCGGGGGACGGATTGAAATTACGGAGCAAGAGAATAAAAATACAAAGTCACCCTTTGCGTCCCCTTTAGTGGAATAATCCTCTAATCAAA
>CAYSTP010000262.1:0-2287 GCA_964434085.1 uncultured Pirellulales bacterium | reverse complement strand
CTTCATAGCATCTGCATACTTTAAATAATACATTCCAGGCCAGGTCATGGTTAGGGAACTTTTCAACTACATTGTTGTAACAAGCTAAAGCTTTTTCGTACTCACCTAGTTCGCGATAACAGTTACCCGCCCAATTGTAACCATCTGCTGTGTGAGTAAGTTTAGGATGATTTACACTTACCTGCTCCCAGATATTAACTGCCTTTTGAAAATAAGTTTTTGATTGATTCTCAAGACCGGCTGAATCCAGCTCAAAAGCCTTGTCATACAGCCTCTCAGCAACATGATTTGAAAGAACCCCCGGCAAATCCGGATGTCCGGAAAAATCGGCAGCCAGTTTATCAAGAGCTTCTTCGGCCTGGCTGTAGTCTCCCGACATTATAAGAGACATAACGTCTATACTTGAAATACCTAACTGTGCTCTATCAACCTGTGAACTGTCGGGATGGTTCTGAATCAATTTCTGATAGATGCTCTTTGATTGTTCATATTTTCCCGACCAGTTATACGCATCCGCTATCCTGTAGAGCGTCTCCGGTAAATCCGGATGTCCGGCAAAGTCGATAACCAGTCTATCGAGAGCTTCATCAGCCTGCTCAAGTTCATTAGAATCGAGAAGGAACAGGACCTCTGTTCTTGCGTAAGCCAGCTTTGAATTGTTGGCCTGCGGGCTACCTGGAAAGTTCTGAATTACATATTGGTGCCAGTTTTTTGCCTGGTTATGTTTACCCGACCAGAAATACGCATCCGCTATCCTGAAAAGCGTCTCAGGCAATTCCGGATGTCCGGAAAAGTCGGCAACAAGTTTATCGAGAGCTTCTTCAGCCTGGCTGTAGTTTCCCGATACGATAAGAGACAAAACATCCGTCATTGAAATACCTAACTTTGCGTCACCAACACGGGAACTGTCAGGATAGTTCTGTATTACCTGCTGAAAGACGCTCTTTGCCTGTTCATATCCGCCTGACCATTTGTATCCTTCTGCTATCCGGTAAAGTACCTCCGGCAAATCCGGATGTCCGGAAAAGTCGGCAACAAGTTTATCAAGAGCTTCTTCAGCCTGGCTGTAGTTCCCCGATTCGATGAGAGACAAGACATCTGTCATTGAAATACCTAACTTTGCTTTACCAGCCCAGGAACTGTCAGGATAGTTCTGTATTACCTGCTGATGGATGCTCTTTGCTTGTTCATGTCTACCTGACCATTTGTATCCTTCTGCTATCCAGTAAAGTACCTCTGGCAAATCCGGATGTCCGGAAAAGTCAGCAACAAGTTTATCGAGAGCTTCTTCAGCCTGCTTAAGTTTATTAGAAGCGATAAGAGACAGAACTTCCGTTCTTGAGTAAGCCAGCTGTGCCTTGTCGGCGTACGGACTACCTGAAAAGCTCTGAATTATTTGTTGGTGCAAGTCTTTTGCCTGGTCAGATTTAACCGACCATCGATACTCCTCCGCTATCCAGTAAAGCGTCTCCGGCAAATCCGGATGTCCAGGAAAGCCGGCAATCAATTGCTGAGTTTGCACTTGTGCCTCAGCGTAATCGCCCTGTTGGATTAAGGAAATGATATCTGATTTTGCCTGCTCAAGATCAGCAGATGCACCGGCAAAGACATAATTTGCCGTTAACACTATGCAGACAAATAACGTAAGCCTAATTTTCTTAAACATTTATAGACCTCCTTCAATTGAATTAAATAGGTTTGATTTGGATTTGAATAGAAGATACCCGCGAGTTGTAATAACAACTGTTGGGTGTGTGTCACAGTCATCATTATTTTCCTCTCCCCCCCCGCCAATAATTCCAATGTTTTCTAATGCTTTTTTATCATAATGTCAAGAAAAAAAACAAAATATTTATATTATTGAAAATTTTACTAAACTGAGGTATACACTTAGCTTACCGAAACCGTTGGAAATCAGAAAAAACTAATAATGTAATCATAAGGAAAACCGGATATGCAAAATCATCGTAAAAGCAGGGTAAAAAGAAACCGCAAGAGCGGCTTCTTGAATCGTTCACGTTCCAAAAAGGGCCGTAAAATCCTCTCCAGCAAACGCCGTGCAGGCCGAAACACAAACGTCGATTATTCTATGTAAAATCTATTCACCCCGCAGATCCACCGCTACAATCTGTCAGGGGCCGCTTAAGCTCTTCGAAAATGGAAAGACGAATAATAATAAACGCAGATGATTTTGGCCTTTGTGAAGGAGTAAATAAGGCTGTAGCACAAGCTCATACAAACGGCGTATTAACAAGTGCTACGATTATGACCAATATGCCGGCTGCCG
>CAYSTP010000261.1:0-2291 GCA_964434085.1 uncultured Pirellulales bacterium | reverse complement strand
GTCGGTATCGGCGCGGTCAAGTACGCCGATTACTCCAACAACCGCACCAGTGATTACATTTTCAGTTTTGATAAGATGCTGGCGATGGACGGAAATACCGCGCCGTATATGCAGTACGCATACGCCCGAATAAAATCCATTGAACGCAAGGCCGAGTCCAGAGAAGTGGATATCAAGACCGAGCTGGCTGGTATAACAGAACTAAACCTGACAGAGCCTGCCGAGCTTGCTCTGGCGAAGCACCTTATTCGTTACGGCGAGGTGATAGAATCGACGGCAGCCGATTATCGTCCTAATTACCTGACAGCATATTTATACGAGCTGGCCCAGAAGTTCAGCGGGTTTTATACCGATTGCCCGGTGCTTAAAGCTGAACCCGACAAAAGGCCGACGCGATTATTGCTTTGCGACCTGACAGCCGAGACAATCCGCCACGGCCTGTGTGAATTACTCGGCATCGAAGTTGTCGAACAAATGTAACAATCGTTAAATCTTGCAATTCACGGCAAATAGATTAGTCTGTAGTGTGTTGACAGCCTCTTTTGTTCGATAGACGGGAGTTTGAGTAGTATGGCTTATTCGCTTGAAGAAAAGATACCAAAAGACAAGCTGGCCCGGTTTTGCAGGAAGAACCATATAAGGAAATTGTCTGTTTTCGGTTCTGCCATCCGGGGCCGGCTGGGTCCGGATAGTGACATAGACTTGTTGGTAGAGTTTGAACAGGATTGTACGCCCGGATTGTTTAGTATTGTCCGAATGGAGACGGAGCTTGCAGAATTCATCGGCAGAAAGGTCGATTTGCGGACGCCTGCGGACCTTAGCCAGTATTTTCGTGATGAGGTAATGCGGAATGCCCAGATTCAGTATCAGTCCTGAAGACTTGGTCAGGTTGCGGCACATGCTGGATGCCTCGCTCGAGATACGTCAATACGTGCAGTCGGCAAAGCGGCAGGACCTCGACCAGGACCGCAAGCTGGTTCATTCTCTTGTTCGCCTTTTTGAGATCATCGGCGAAGCTGCGTCCCAGGTCTCCGATAAGCTCAAAGAAGATGTCCCCGAAATTCCCTGGTTTGTCATAATCGGCATGAGGAACCGACTGATTCATGCTTACTTTGACATCAACCTCGATGTTGTCTGGAAAACATCGATGGAGGATATCCCCTTGCTTATTTCAGAACTCACAAGGCTTGTCGGCTGAGGGAGCGATATGGAAAACCGTGAAGAAATACTGATTGCTCAGTATCCCTGTCTTGCTAAAGCCAAACAGTACGGCATAGATATTGTCATGCTGTATGATAATGTGCAGAGGCCGGTCATCGAAAGAATAAGGCGTCATCAAATCGCTCTGGATGCACTTCAAAAACTAAAAAATACAGCGAACACATCAAAAATGGATGGGAGTAGAAAATGAAAATTGTGCAGAAGAGTTTCAGTATCTCCACGAACAGGCGATGCCAAATGCTCGATATAACCGGCAAGGTGCAATCGGCTGTTCGTGATTCAGGGATAAGCAATGGCCGTGCGATTGTGTATTGTCCTCACACCACCGCCGCGATTACCATAAATGAAAACGCCGACCCTTCGGTAATGCACGATATCCTTTTAACACTCGATGAACTCATCCCACAGCATCGCAGCGGCTATCGTCACAGTGAAGGCAACAGTGATGCCCACGTTAAAAGCTCACTCGTCGGCTGCAGCGAGCAAATCCTGATAAGCGACGGCTCTCTGAATCTGGGCACCTGGCAGGGCATTTTCTTCTGCGAGTTCGACGGCCCGCGAAACAGACGATTTATCGTCCAAATCAGCGGCGAGTAAAGACTAATTGGGCCTGATGAGCTGCACTATGGAAAACGACAACCGGAGCAACTCCTTTGGCAATGTCATCCTGCTGAGCATCGTCAGCTTCTTAAACGACCTCAGCAGCGAGATGATAATGCCGATT
Source organism: uncultured Pirellulales bacterium (assembly GCA_964434085.1). Taxonomy (GTDB): domain Bacteria; phylum Planctomycetota; class Phycisphaerae; order Sedimentisphaerales; family Anaerobacaceae; genus JBBABK01. Next base: position 346 of record CAYSTP010000261.1, on the reverse strand, counting down.
CTCCCGATGTTCCTTCAATCGCTCGGCGCGACTGGCCTTATTGTCGGCCTGACCGGCGGTCTGCGTGACAGCATATCGAGCATACTCAAAGTAATCTGCGGCTACTGGTCCGACAAAACCGGCAAACGAAAAATCTTCGTATATTCCGGCTACGGCGTCTCGGTGGTTTTCAAGCTGTTGCTTGGCGTCTCCAGAACCTGGCACGGCGCGCTTGCATTTGCATCTGCCGAGCGGGCGGGCAAAGGCCTGAGAACCGCCGCTCGCGACGCAATAATAGCCGAATCGATGACTACCCGCCGAGGCAGGGGTTTTGGAATTCATCGCGGCCTCGATACGGCCGGCGCTA
>CAYSTP010000260.1:0-2310 GCA_964434085.1 uncultured Pirellulales bacterium | reverse complement strand
GGAAAATCTTCTGGGTATGGAGAGAGAAGATTTGTACCTCAAGCCGGTGAAGTCGCTCTATCCCGAGGGACATTGGCAGAAAATAAGGGACTTCAATGTCAGACAAAAAGGAATGCAGCATCACCTGGAAACCCAGATGATTAAAAAAGATGGGGAATTGATTGATGTTGACGTCTCACTAAGCGTCCTGAAAAATCCGGAAGGAAAGGTAATAGGTTCAATAGGCGTTATCAGGGACATCACTGAACGCAAAAAGGTGGAGCGGGAATTAAAAGAGACAATGGAAATAAGATCGCAATTTATGTCTACTATCTCGCACGAACTGCGGACGCCTTTGACATCTATGAAAGAAGCTATTACCATTGTCTCGGATGAAGTGGCAGGGAAAATCAATAAAGACCAAAAGAATTTCTTGGATATCGCAAAAAGAAACATAGAGAGACTCTCCAGACTAATCGACGAAGTTCTGGACTTTCAAAAGCTAAATGCCAACAAAATGAAATTTCACATGCAGAACAACGATATCAGGGAAATCGTGAAGGACGCATATCATACAATGGCCCCCTATGCGAAGAAAAAAGGGGTAAATCTTTCCATTGAGCTTGATGGTAATTTGCCTAAAGTCAGGTTCGATAATGACAGAATAATTCAGGCTCTAACAAACCTAATTAGTAATGCGATCAAGTTTACACGTGAAAATGGCCAGGTTTCGGTTTGCGCACAACAGCAAGGTGAAGATTTAGCTATACGGGTTAGCGATACGGGTATGGGTATACCCAAAGAAGCTCTTCCAAAAATATTCGAGCAGTTTTACCGCGTCCATCAGCCTAACCAGCAGATTAAGGGCACCGGTCTGGGACTTAGCATCGTTAAAAAAATCGTTGAAGCACACCGCGGCAGAATCGAAGTTGAAAGTGAGGTGGATAAAGGCACAACCTTTACCGTCCTTCTGCCGTCATCTAATGAGACCGGACCGGAAGTTTTAACCGAAAAAACGGACAAACTGTTGGAAAACGTTGTTGCTGATAATTAAGCTCACTCAAAATTAAGGAACTGTGCACTCACTATTGTCACACCCGGTACGGGGTAAGCACCTACTAATAATCAACTCACAAGCCCTTCAATGGAGTGGAGATTCGTTCTCACCCTGTTGCCAAGATGAATTTTTGAATCCCGCGCCTCCGCCGGTTCCTACGCTTTGGCAGGGTAATTGATTATTGACCATTGATTGTCAATTGCAGAGGCGGAATGTGAGCTTTGCGGGCAGGAATGAGTTTGGATATTCCAGCCTTGATTGAACCTGACAACTTGCCTATGGACTGGCGGATGCGCAGGATTCAAACCTCCGGGTTATAGGCCAACTGCCAGCTATTTAAACAAAACCGTAACCCTTTATTTTAGCGTATATTAGAAATTTGTTTTCTTGCAGAAGATCGCGTTTATTGGGCCTGCTCGAGCCTGTTTTTCACTTTATTTGTGTATAGGGGGTTTGTCCAAGTTAACAGATGACCCTTAAGGGGCCCCATAAAACGCATCTTGCAACCCCCGCAAAGCCCTTTTATAGCAAATCTTTAGCCACACGAGTCCCATCTCTCAAATATGTATATGATGCTTCCTGGACATCCAAAAAATCTCAAGTTTCTGCGCAAATTCCTTGACTTTAGGCATTTAATATGATAAAAAGTAGTCTTACATGACAATATAGGATGCGATAGGAGGAGAATGGTGGTAGGTAAGGTTTTGGGGTTACGTTTCAAGCTTTCTAACTCCATTGTTGAGGGAAAAGACAGGTCTTTTTTCAAGAAAAGAAAAGCAGCTCCAGAATCTCATTTTGCGCGCTCTTGTTCAAGCAAATAAAGCAATCGGAACCAAAGCTTGCATCGGCTGAGGGCTCTTTGCTTTCCATTTCACGGATGAAAAGGCAGGACGGATTGCGGCAAGGTCCGGCCTATCTGTACCCCAGGCAAGGATGTACAGGCTGTGTATGCGCATCGGGCGCGACCAGCCAAAAAATGAAATTTGTCTCTATCTAAAACTCGTGGAGGTAAAGGTGATGAAAGGGTTATTAACGACGGTAAAGGCAATAACGGTAGTTGGTCTATTAGTCTTTTTGGTGACCTGCTCGGCGGTTGCAGATGAAATACTGTTGGGTCGGCCTACGGATGACTCCATTACTGTCAATGTGCTACCGGATCTCAGTGGTGATCTCTACTTTGAGTATGGTACCACCTCAGGTGTTTACACTGACCAGACAAGCACAGTTGCGGCCACGGCCGACGAGCCTGTAGAGGTAGTGATCGACAGTCTTTC
>CAYSTP010000259.1:0-2317 GCA_964434085.1 uncultured Pirellulales bacterium | reverse complement strand
AGTTTGCCTCGATTGCTTCGAGCACCTCGGGCGGCATCGTACCTGCGTATGCACTTGCAAGCAGCGAAAATGTCACCAGTGCGCACAGTGTGACTGTGGCGATTCTTGTTTTTGTGGTTTTGGACGTTGCTTTCATGACCCGAGCCTCCGAAATTTCTATAAGTTTAGAAAGACAATTTTCCCGGTGCGCATACAACATACGCGCCTCGTTTAAACATCCTTGTTTGAAAAAATTAAGAGTGGGGATAGACAGACACTCTGCGTGAGTGATTTTTGAAAGAAAGATGCAAAGGCGCACCACCTATCCGTCGTGACTTCATCGCCACTCCACCGCTCCTTCGTTCCTGCCTATATTGTGCCACAGCAGCGACACAAATATATTCATCAGTAAGTGAGATAACCCTCCCCCGGTTTTGCCGGGAGAATCAATACTTAGCCATATTTATTGATTACATAAATGATAGTGTTTTTCTTCCAAAATGTCAATACGTAATCCTATAAATTCCCGGTTATTTAGGGGGTTTTTAGTCAGTGGCTCGGTAATAAGCCGTACGCCCGCGATTTGGAACGTTTCGGTCAAGCTATAGTCGGCTTTTTATTTCCACAAGCACTTAACCATCAAACATTTAGGAACTCTGTATAGTGACCTTGTTGTTTTGTTGGCCTTTGCCTCGAGCTGTTTGAAGTCTTACTTTTGAGATAACGAAGTGACGAGCATATAAACCAGGTGATTCTACCCGCCCTTAGATAAGCCCTTAAATAAGAATCCTTTTTTGAATGTAAGGATTTCGGTTTTGTTAATCTTGAATCTCAAAGGTACGAATAGCGGGTTTGTCAATAATAAGGATGTGCTTTCCGCGGCTTATACGGGTGGTTTTAACCTTTGACGAAAAAAGAAGAGAATATTATATAAGTGGTTAACATTGAACGAGCGGGTGTTTTTGTAAAAGGCTGGTGGTTCATTGGTCATAATTTCGGAGGTTTTATGCGGTTCGGTATAGATATGCCTATTGCCTTGCAGGAAAAGCCGGTAGCGGATAGGACATTGGTATTAGATGAGGTGAAAAATAGCTGATAGGTTTCATAATAATAACGATGCGCACACCTGAAGTGTGCCTCTGCGATTGTGCAAGTGGGCCAAGCCGATGGTATAATTATCTCCGGATGCGTTCAGTTAAATTACAATAGTCAGCAAATGGTATAATCAGATAGGAGACTAAAAAATGGAAATGCGTTATGTTGCTGACCCTATTCGCTTTGAAAGGATGAATTCCGAGGAATTAAGGGATAGTTTTCTGGTGGATAATCTTTTCACGGCCGGCAGGATAGATTTAGTTTATTCGTTTGATGACAGGGCGATAGTCGGCTCGGCGGTTCCGACCGGTGGAGTGCTTGCCCTGAAAGCCAGTGAAGAGCTTGCCTGTGAGTACTTCGCTGCTCGGCGGGAGGTTGGCGTTATCAATATCGGTGCTGAGGGCGCAATTACGGTGGACGGCAAGAAGTTTACGATGGGCACAAAGGACGTGCTTTATATAGGAAAGGGCGGCAAGGATATCCAGTTTGAAAGTGCAAATGGTAAAGGGCCGGCCAAATTTTATCTGGTAAGCTACCCCGCCCATGCCGAATATCCCACGGCGCATGCAAAGCAATCTGAAGCCGAACCGTTACAGCTCGGCAGCGATGAGAATTCCAACAGAAGGACCATATACAAGTATATCCATCCGGACGGCATTAAAAGCTGTCAGCTTGTGATGGGATGCACCGACCTTGCTGAAGGTAACGTCTGGAATACCATGCCTGGCCATACCCACGCAAGAAGGACGGAAATCTATATGTACTTCGGAATGGGTCCGGATTCCGTCGTGGCACATTTCATAGGAAAGCCAGACCAGACAAGGCACATCATTGTTCGAAACCAGCAGGCTGTCCTTTCTCCGAGCTGGTCTATTCACGGCGGGGCAGGCCTGAAAAACTACAGCTTCGTCTGGTCGATGGGCGGTGAAAATCAGGCGTTCGCCGATATGCAGGCTTTTTCGCTGGAACAGTTAAGATAAATAAGAACATGACTAAGGACAAGAAGATGATTCTGGATAAATTCAAACTCGACGGCAAGGTTGCAATAATCACCGGTTCGGCGAGAGGATTGGGACAGGCTGTGGCTGAGGGATTGTCTGAAGCAGGTGCTGATATTGCTTTGGTTGATATACTCGACATGAGCCAAACACGAAAGCGAATAGAAGAGCTCGGCCGACGCTGCGTAGCGATAAAAGCAGACCTGAGTTCAAAAGATTGTGTCGATAAAATAGTCGATGCTACG
>CAYSTP010000258.1:0-2345 GCA_964434085.1 uncultured Pirellulales bacterium | reverse complement strand
ACCTGCTCAGCGCACGGACAATCAGCCGTATCGGCAATATGATTGTCTTTATTTTTATAGGGACCCTTCTGATTGAGGCGGCCGGCACCGTGTCGCTTCTGGGCATGTGGGACAACCAGCCGCAGTGGACCGGCGGCGTGCAGGAAAGGTGGTTCTACAGCATATTTCACGCCATAAGTTCATTCTGTAACGCCGGATTCAGCCTGTTTAGAAACAGCTTTGTCGATTACAATCGAAGCTGGCGCGTTTATACGGTGGTTTGTCCCCTTATCATATTAGGCGGGCTCGGCTTTCAGGTCTTGTATGACCTCTGGAGCGTTGGAATTGAAAGCGTAAGGCGATTCCTTAGAAATCGATTCAGCAAACCGACGGAGATTACCGGTCGTCCGCCGATTAAAGTCACCCTTCAGACCAAAATCGTGCTGACGGTAAGTGCGATACTGATTGTTTTTGGAACCGCCGCGATAATGCTCTTTGAGCACTACGTGGGCCAGGGCTCTTCGAGAAGCGGCGGCATCTTGGGGGCATTGTTCCAGTCGGTCACCGCCCGAACGGCGGGTTTCAATACGGTTGATATAAGCAAGCTGTCGCCGGCCAGTCAGTTCATTTTGATTCTGCTTATGTTCGTCGGCGGCTCACCGGGTTCGACCGCCGGCGGAATCAAGACGGTAACACTGGCGGTTGTGTTAATGACGGCGATTGCCGCCCTTCGAAAGCGTAACGAAGTTGAAATGTTCAATCGCTCCGTTAAAATCGTGATAGTAGGCAGGGCCATAACGGTCACCCTGCTTTTTGCAGCCGTGCTGTTTACCGCAGCGCTTGCATTGACCATAACCGAACGTGCAGGCGGTTTTAAGATGTCCGAGATTTTCTTTGAAACAAGCTCGGCCCTTGGTACAGTCGGGCTGACCGCGGGAATAACACCCAATTTGACGACAGCAGGAAAACTGATTATCATTGCCGTAATGCTGATAGGCAGACTGGGTCCGCTGACGCTGCTGGCGGCACTGACGTTCAACATAAGACCGGCCAAATACAGCTATCCTGATGAAGCGATTATTGTCGGCTGATGCTGACCGGCGAAGTTAGCGGTGAAATTTTGGGAGGTTAGTTATGAAACGTTTTGCTGTAATCGGGCTGGGCAGGTTCGGTAAGAAGCTGGCTATCGCACTGGCCATGAGCGGGGCGGAAGTCATCGCAATAGATAAGAACCGTGATGAGATAGAGCTTATACGCGACCAGGTCAGCCACGCCGTGCGATTAGACAGTACCGATGAAGAGGCCCTCAAGGCCCAGGGTATCGACAAGGTGGACGTTGTGATTGTCGGTATCGGCCAGGGTACAGGCCAGGGATTCGAATCGTCTGTTCTTACGGTGGTGAACCTCAAGCAGTTGGGGATAAAACAGATTTATGCGCGGGCGGAGGATATTATCGCCGGTGAAGTCTTTTCGAAAATCGGCGCTACCGAGGTCATCTATCCGGAAATCGAGTCGGCTCAGCGATGGGCGTATAAACTGATTGCTCCGCAGATAGGCGAGAAGATTGACTTTGCGCCGGGCTACAGCCTGGCCCGGGTCAAGGCGCCGGCGAGTTTCGACGGAAAAACGGTTATGGATTTGCAGCTCCGCCAAAAGTATAACGTCAATCTGGTTGCAATCAAAAGAGACGAAGAGAGCAAGGCCAAGAAAAGCGAAAAGGGCAGCATTATAAACGTACCTATGCCGAACACGGTTATCTACCAGGATGATATTCTGATGGTCGCGGGCTCGGATGTGGATCTGGCCAAATTGCCCCAGGAGTAGGACTTTTAAAGACGAGGACAGATGACGGACGACCCGGCTTCGTCCATACGGGACTTCGCCGTGGCAAGCAGAGGACGGAGGCTCGATACTCGATATTGGATACTCGATCACGGATAGCAGAGGATAGAGGGGCAGGGGTATAAAATGACAGAGGAGAATTACTGGCAGGACAATAATGTGCCGGTGCAGAACCAGGGATTTGTAATCGACCAGCAGCCTCCATTCAAACATTCAGGACTGGGTATAGCTTCGTTTGTGATATCCATCATAGCCGCCCTGATAATTTTTGTGCTTGTAGTGATGGCAGGCGTTATGGCGGCAAAAGAGGGCGGCAAAATGAATGAGCAGTCGCCGGAGGCGGCCGTTCTCGGCTGTAGCATACTTGCGGCAGGGCTTTTGTATTTGGTCGGTATCGGCCTGGCGATAGGCGGCCTGTGCCAGCGGAATCGGCATAGGGTCTTTCCAGTAATGGGGCTGGTTCTCAATATCGTCTTTCTGCTGGGAATCGCAGGGCTGATGGTAATAGGCATCCTGGCGTCGTA
>CAYSTP010000257.1:0-2357 GCA_964434085.1 uncultured Pirellulales bacterium | reverse complement strand
CTGCGGGCAATATCTTTCTTGGACCTTGTGGACAGTTTGAGCCAGTTACGACGGAGGGTTTTTATCTGGACCGCTGTCTGGTCGGCAGCGATTGATTCGGGTCTGTTGGCGATAATCATATCGAGATTCTTTATCGCCAGTTTTTTCTCGGCATTGGCGCGAAGATTTTTATCTTCGAGTGCAAAGCCGACGATATATTGACCTTTGCTTTTGTGTTTTGCGGCCCAGGCGAGGATATCGACGGTGGGTTTCAATTTCAGTGTTAAACCACCGGCCGATTTTTTGATTTTCGTTTTGTGCGGTCGCGCCGGGGTATAGTCGGCAACGGCGGCGGCCATGATGAGGCAATCGCATTTTGCGAAGAACTTCTTTACAGCGGTGAACATTTCGGCGGCGGCATCGACACCGATGAATTCGACCCCGACCGGCGGTTGAAGACCGGATGCACTGATAAGTGTCACGTTATACCCTTCAGCTTGTGCAGCGGCGGCCAGGGCGTGCCCCATTTTGCCGCTGCCTGCATTTGAGATAAAGCGGACCGGGTCGATATATTCTCGGGTTCCACCGGCTGTAATGAGGAAATGTTTCTTTCTTTTCTTAGCCACAGTCCCGGGGACTCCATACGGACAGAGCACAGAGACAAATCAGTTTGGTTTCTTTATCTTAGAGACAATCTTTTCGATTGCGCGCATAATGTCCTGCGGTTCGGACATTCTGCCGGTTGCCTGGGTTCCACAGGCAAGCCTGCCTTTGACCGGGCCAATCATTTCAAAGTTCATATCGCGGACGGTCTGAGCGTTTCGCTGCACGGCGGGGTTTTCCCACATGTTGTTGTTCATCGCAGGGGCTAACAATACATGTTTTTTGAAGCCGGCACAGAGCAGCGTGCTGAGCAAATCGTCGCAGATACCGTTTGCGATTTTAGCTATGATATTTGCCGTAGCGGGCGCCACGACAATCACGTCGGCCCAGTCGGCGAGGCTGACGTGGCCTATCCTGTATTCTTCCGGGCAGGACCACAGATTTGTAAACACCTGTGAACCGGTCACCGCTTCGAAGCTCTTTGGTCTTACAAGCTCACAGGCATTTTCGGTCATTACGGTCTTGACTGCCGCACCGGCGGCGGCCAGTTTACTGGCCAGCGCGACAGCCTTGTAAGCTGCAACACCGCCGGTTACGCCGAGCAGCACGTTTACGCCGTCAAGCTGTTTAGCTGATTCGGTCATTGCAGGTCCTTTACTGACCGTGGTGATGTTCTATTAGACCCGTCTGGTCGTCGATTGCGATTTTGTCCTGGAGAATTTCCTGGATGACGATTTCCATCTGGGTCATGTTTTCGGTATCGTCTATCAGAGGACGCGCGCCGGCCAGCAACTCCTGTAGCCGCCTCTGAACTAATGCGGTAAGTTTGAACCTGCCGCCGACCTTGTTGATAATCTCTGTGCTCTTGAGTTCTTCTATCATTACTTGTTTCCCTTAGTCAGTCCTGCAATCTGTGCGACTTCGCTGACCGCCGCAGCGAGGTCGTCGTTTATCACCATATTATTATAATACCGCCACGCAGCGGCAATTTCATCATCGGCGTCTTCGAGCCTGATTTTAGCGGCTTGGGCGTCATCTCTTCCTCTGCCGTTCATGCGCTCGACGAGTTCTTTCTGTGTAGGCGGCAGAATGAATACCATCAGTGCGTCAGGGTACTTGGTTTTTACCTGCCGGGCGCCCTGAACATCGATTTCAAGAATAACGATTTTGCCCTCCGCCAGGGACTGGTCGACCTTGTTTTTCAACGTGCCGTACATATTACCGAAGACTTCGGCATGTTCGAGAAATAGTCCCTGTTCGACCTGCTTTTTGAACTCGTCGGGGCTGATGAAGTAGTAATCACGTCCGTCAACTTCGTTGTCGGCTTTCGGGCGGGTTGTGGCCGAGACGCTCAGACAAACGTTATCAAAATTCTTTACGAGCTGCCGCGAAATGGTGCTTTTACCCACGCCGCTGGGCCCGCTGATAATTATGAGTTTTCCGTTCTTCTGATTACTCATAGTCTATTCGACGTTCTGAACCTGTTCTTTAAGTCGGTCGATGCAGCACTTGATATCTACCACGCAGTGGGCAATCTCAACGTCGGCTGCCTTGCTGGCGACGGTATTGGCTTCCCGGAGCATTTCCTGCCCGAGAAAGTCCAGTCTGCGTCCGGCCTGGCCGTCCGTTTTGCAGTTCTCTTCGAACTGCTTGAGGTGTGATTCGAGCCTCGTAATCTCTTCGGATATATCGCACCGCTCGGCAAAGACCGCTATTTCCCGCGAAAGTGTATCGGGGTCAAGCTTGATATTCACACCGGCCAGCAGCTCATCGAC
>CAYSTP010000256.1:0-2364 GCA_964434085.1 uncultured Pirellulales bacterium | reverse complement strand
CCTGGCCGGTCGATACCGGCTCAGGTCTTTCCAATGTATGTTCAATGGTGCCTCGACTGCGAGTGCATTCGGTGTCCCAGCCGAAGGAAGACCTCGTCGGCCGGGTGCTGTTCAAACTCAGAACCCTGCTGGCAAAGGCGGGAACAGGACAAGCGCCTGTTAAGTATGAGCTTAAACTTGAGCCGAATGACATAATAATCTCTGCCGGCGACGTTAATTATCCAACCTATTACGAACTGGGGGACATTACGACCGCGCACGAGGGAAAAGACCTTGCCATGACAGTGCTTCGCAGGGACATTTCGGGTGAGGAAGAGCCTGTCGAGATTGTCGTACGGCCGATGAGAAAGGGTAAACGGGTCATTATTGGTTTTTTACCAATGCTCGACGTTGAGCATCCGATTGTGGCCAAGACAATCGAAGCCGATAGCAATACCGCAGGGTCCACTGTATCGCCGGGCGCTACGATTACCGCTGTCAATGGGACGGAAGTATCCGATTTTCTCACTGTGGCAAAGCAAATAGCACAAAGCTCAGAGAGTGAGGTCATAATCCGATACGTTTCTGCTGACGGCAAAGAAGGTTCAGTTGCGCTGGATGGGGCAAATAAGCGGGAGCTTGTCAAAATAGAACCTATGTTTGCCGTGCAGATGCCGTTTGCCACGATGGAGATAACACATAAGGCAGAAGGACCCATTGAGGCTGTTTCGATGGGTTTTAGAAAAACTATACGCATGATAATGATGACTTATGCCAGTTTCAAAGTAATCGCCAGGGGAGATATCGGAATGGAGGGTGTAACAGGGCCGGTGGGAATCCTTCACCTCAGCTACGAGACCGTCTCGACAAGACCATTAATATACTACGTTTACTGGATGGGTTTTCTGAGCATCGCGATTGCTGTATTCAATTTCCTGCCTATGCTGCCTCTCGACGGCGGCTGGGCCCTGTTTCTCGTGATAGAAAAAATCAAAGGCTCGCCCATCCATCCCAAAATTATCACCGCGGCAGCCGGTTTCGGATGGATTTTAATTGGCGCACTGTTTATTTTCCTTACATTTAACGATATAATAAGATGGGTCGGAACGCTTTTCTAAAGGATTAGAAAGCAAGATGTTGTTGGAGCGGTACCGAAGCGAAGCCCATACCAAGGCCAGCAAGAAGGTTTACGAACTCATCGAGAGGGAGTACGACCGGCTTTGCGGTTGCGAAGGCTATCACGCCGGAGCAATTGAAAGCCTCAAGCTCACCGACGCTGAAATATACCGCCTTCTGCAGGCGGAGTATGACCGCCTGAGTAGTACACTACAGCTTACAGCAGCGCAGAATATATGCAGCAGGTCGGTCCTGGCTGCCCTTGGCTCTGTCTTCCAGAACAAGACCGCCGAAGGTTGTATCGGCGCCAGACGGCACGGCGGCTGTGGCGTTGTTGACAAGATAGAGACGCTGGCTATAGACCGCGCCTGCAAAGCCTTCAATGCACAGTATGCGAACGTGCAGCCGCATTCCGGCAGTACCGCCAATCAAATCGTCTTCAAGGCCCTGCTCAAACCGGGTGATACAATTTTGAGTCTCGATGCCGGCCAAGGAGGACACCCTTCACACGGGGGCAGCGACTCATTGGCCCATAACATCTACAGAATTGAATCTTACGGCGTCGAGCCGACGAGTTTTGTGTTCGATTATGAAAAAATCTTTGCCAAAGCAAAAGAGATTCGGCCCAGACTTATCATGTGCGGTGCCAGCGCCTATCCGCGAACTATCGATTTCGAGAAGTTCCGTATTATCGCCGACGAGGTCGGGGCATATTTACTGGCTGATATTTCTCACATTGCAGGAGCGGTGATGGCTGGTGTTCATCCTTCGCCGATAAATACTGCTCACGTCACCACCAGCAGCACGTACAAGGCCGGCGGGCCTCGCGGCGGGCTGATACTTTCGGGCAAAGATTATCAAATGCCAATTGAAACCGCATCCGGCAAGGCCCCGCTTGCCAAAGCTTTGAACACAGCTACTTTTCCGGGTTTACAGGGTACGCCATATTTCAATAACATCGCGGCCAAGGCTGTGTTCTTCAAAGAAGCTCAGTCGGAGGCCTACCGTCAGCGGCAGTTGAAGGTTGTCGAAAACGCCAAAGCGCTGGCGCACCATCTAATCAATAGCGGATTCGATGTGCTCACCGGTGGAACGGATAACCACATGATTCTGGTTGATATCTGCCGCTCAAAACCGGGGTTGAATGGCACTATTGCCCAAAGGCTGCTTGAGGACTGCGGAATTGTGGTCGATGCATACAGGCTGCCTTATAGAGAACCGGATATGCCGCCGGCCGGGTTGCGTCTTGGAACACCTGTTGTGACCAGC
>CAYSTP010000255.1:0-2376 GCA_964434085.1 uncultured Pirellulales bacterium | reverse complement strand
ACGTTTATCTTTTCTGCGCGTCGGAAGGATTGGCGACCGTTGTTCGCGGATATGTCGAAAGAGATGAACTCGCGAAGGTGATGAAGCTGCGGGACGACAAAAAGATAATCCTGGCACAGACCGTGGGCTATCCGAAAAAGAATTAGTTGGCAACAAAAAACACCGGTGAGCTTGATAAGCGGCGCTTCTAAAGCGCACTGTCGGGAGAAAAGATTGTATAAAAAAATAAGTATCGGCGCCGCGGTGACTGTATTGTTTTTTGCCGGTAGTGCAGGCGCACAGCGGCAAATGGAGAAACTCGGGCGGGGCGTGGTCGCTGTCAACCAGGACGGCGGAAAGGTGTATGTCGGCTGGCGAATGCTGGCAACCGACCCGGAAGATATAGCGTTCAATCTCTACCGTTCAACCGATGCAAACAAACCTATCAGGCTCAATAAAGAACCACTGACCGAGTCAACGAACTTTATCGATAACGGTGCCGACCCGAACCAGTCAAACTCTTATCTCGTCAGGCCAATCGTAAACGGTAAAGAGCTTGAGGCGAGTGTTTCCTTTAAGCTGGCGGCGGATGCGCCGGTAAGAGAATATATCTCGATACCCCTGCAGACTCCGGAAGGTTGCACGCCGGGCGATGCATCCGTCGGGGACCTTGACGGTGACGGCGAGTATGAGATTGTATTGAAACAGGAAATGCGGCCTCGTGATAATGCGGGCCGCGGCAGGACGGGAGAGACAAAACTTGAGGCTTATAAGCTGGACGGCACTTTCTTGTGGAGGATTAACCTGGGAAAGAATATTCGCGAGGGCGCGCACTATACCCAGTTTATGGTTTACGATTTGGATGGTGATGGCAGGGCGGAGGTTGCGTGCAGGACGGCGGACGGGACAGTTGACGGAAAGGGAAAAGTTATAGGTGATGCGAATGCGGACTATCGCAATTCGGACGGCTTTATTTTGGAGGGGCCTGAATATCTGACCGTATTTGACGGGCTGAGCGGAAGAGAGCTTGCGACGGTCGATTATATACCGCCGAGAGGCGATGTTAACGACTGGGGTGACAGGACCGGTAACAGGGTTGACAGGTTTCTTGCAGCAATCGCATATCTTGACGGCCGGAGGCCGAGCCTGGTTATGTGCAGAGGTTACTATACGCGGACGGTGCTGGCGGCGTGGAACTTCAGAGACGGAAAACTAACGAACATCTGGACATTTGACAGTGACGACGGAACGACCGGCAACAGAGAGTACAGGGGACAGGGCAATCATAATCTAAGTGTTGCTGATGTTGATGGTGACGGTAAGGATGAAATAATATATGGTGCATGTGCGATTGACGATAACGGCAGGGGACTTTATTCGACAGGTCTGGGACACGGTGACGCTATGCATCTGTCGGACATCGACCCGGACAGAAATGGGCTTGAGGTTTTTTCGATTCACGAGAATCCGCGTCATAAGAACGGGGCGAACCTTCGTGACGCGGCGACGGGCAGGGTTATATGGGGATTGCCTTTAGGTGACACGGGACGGGGACTGGCTGTCGATATCGACCCGCGTTATAAGGGTTTCGAATGCTGGACTAACGGCTCAAGTGACTTGTATAACTGCAAAGGTGAGAGGATTGGTAATAGGCCGCGGTCATGCAATATGGCAGTTTGGTGGGACGGCGATTTGCTGAGAGAGCTTCTTGACGGTACGACTATTTATAAGTGGGACTATGAAAACAGTACAGCGACGAGATTACTGAGGGCTCAGGGATGCAGCAGAAACAACGGCTCGAAATCCAATCCGTGTCTTTGTGCGGATATTCTTGGCGACTGGCGGGAAGAGGTAATCTGGAGGTCGCGCGATAATAAGGAGCTGCGTATTTATACAACTACGATACCGACGAAGAGGCGCTTTTCTACTTTTATGCACGACCCTGTGTATCGGCTGGGAGTGGCGTGGCAGAACGTTGGTTATAATCAGCCTGCTCATACCGGTTTTTATTTCGGTGCCGGTATGCAGGAGGCTGCGCGGCCTGGTAAGCCGCCGGCCGAAAGGGTGAAGTACAATTTCAATCCCGGCTGGAAAGCGGTAGTAGGCGACCAGAACGGCGCCCAAGCGGGGGATTTTACTTGCCTATACGGATATCGCTGACCATAATATCTCATACGGCAACGGCGGGATTTTCAGCCTTGAGCGATGTTGCCTGCTTAGGTTTGTTGGAAGTAAAATCAATATTTTAAGGATTTTTTTATGTGGACGTCAAATGAGATGATAGCGGTTTATATAACCGTCGGCGTGGCGGCGGCGGTGCTGATAGCCTGGCTCGTCTTGAGAAAAACCGTCAGGACAAGGCTGCGAATGGAAAAGACCATCAGGGACGACCCCGAT
>CAYSTP010000254.1:0-2381 GCA_964434085.1 uncultured Pirellulales bacterium | reverse complement strand
TGCATCTGCTGCTGCATCAGCATTTGCATTCCCGTCGAAATCTCCATTATATGCTCTTTCGGAACCGCTATATCAGCCACTAATTTGCCGTTATCGGCCTTGCCCGCGAAGGCTATATTGCTCTTGGTCGGTATCTGGTCGAACGGAATCGGCATAGGCATCGGCGCAAAGCCCGTGACCATAGCCATCAGCCTGATGTAGTTGAATGTCCCTACAAAGTCAGCATCTTTGGGCCCGCCCAGTAGCGTCATCGCCGCGGTAATTTCGGCGCCGCTCTGTTTATCCGCCCCGGCCTTTACCGAATCAATCATCTTGCGGATATTGGCGTCCGGGTCGCCGCCGACTGCGACTAAGTAAAGGCCGTTCAAATGAGCCATTCGATACTCGAATCCCTCGCCGTACATCGCTTGTATCATCTGCGCCTCCGGCGAATTCGTGTCCGCGACCTTCATTGCCAGCTTGGCCGAATCGATTGTGATGCCGTTGTACTCGCCCACACCGCGCTCGACGTCGAATGACGTCTCTATACCCATGTTCTTATACATCTGGGCAAAACCGCCGGTCTTCATCAATTGAGTAGACTCATTGAATACCTTGTCGTACTTCTCCTTATCCTTAATCTCAACGATGTATTCGACCGCAAACGGAGGCTTGGCGCCGGGATTAGCCTTTAGTGAAAAAGCCAGCACCTGGCCCATCGAATCTACGCTGTCTGTGCAAAGCCGCTCCCACTTGGCCATCTCGTCCGTTGCGTTGGGGTCGTTGGTGCCTGCGGCCTTCATAAAGCTCATTCCCAATTTGCTGAGCTTTTCCATCGAAGCCTTGTCGACCTTGGCCGCGACGGTTATGGCAGCGCCGTCTCCGAGCTGCGCAACAAGCTTGTTCTCTTTCGGTAAAGTCGGATCGGCGGTCAACAGCTTGGCCATTTCGGTATCGGGCTTTGCCGCAAGGGTTTCCTTTATTCGCAGCACGGAAGGCTCCGGCTTTACTGCAATGCTCGCGTATTTGCCCTGCTGCAGAAACGCCTTTACCATATCGAGATAGACCTTCATTATCTCGCCGAAATTTTCCATTGGCGGCTGGCCCGGCGCACAGCCCATGCCCATAGGTCCCTGCTCTGCTTCGGTGAAGGCCTTTTCTATCAATGGCCCGAACGCCTTGTTCACCTGCTCGATGTCCGCGTATGCCCACATCGGCATCTCGGCAGCCAGCTTGGCCTGGTCGGCGTCGACTTTTTTCGCCATTGAATCATGGCCTGATGAAATGGATTTCGCCAGCTCAACGAGCTGCGCTCGTTTTTCTTTGGGCCCGACCATAGCGAACTGACCGGCCTTGGTGCAAAGCAGAATCTTTGATGGAGGTGGTGGCGCGTTGGGGTCGGTGGGCATTGCCATCATAGGTCTAATCGTAATCTTACTCACTCCGCTATCGTCGGCCTGGCCGACATTTGGGCTGAGACTGACAAACTGCTGATAATCCTTCACCGGCAGTAATGCAGTAACAAGCATATCAGGTTCGGCGCCTGCGGTTTCTTTAGTTACCGCCGTGCCGAAGATTGCAAAGCTGCCTGTTGTGTCTATGCCTTGCAGCATAGGGTCGCCTAACATATTGGCCAGTTGCATCCGAGCCATCATGGAAACGCCCATTGGCGATGCTCCTGCCAGGAACATATCGAGCTGGCCGAGCGTGTAATCGAAATTGTTCAGCCTGACGCAGAAGATGCTGTTCGCCGGCACCGCCTCCAAAACTGCATCGCCGGCAACAACCGGGCTGCAAAATACCCAGCCGAGTGAGACGGCAGCCAGCAGCACACAGACTAATGTCCTATTGAATCTTTTTGCCTTCATAAATGATACCTCCAGTTAAAGGTTAGCATAATTTGCTCCCAAAGGGCAGCTACTATACGCCTGTACGCAGTAATTGGCAAGGCTAATTCGATACGCCCCGGCCGCAGGATTACTTGATAGCCGCATTGTCCTTCGGTCCGTACTACCTTATCAAGACGCACTATCAGGCCCGATATTTCAGCAATTCCCGAAAAACCGGCAATGCCGGTTCCTAAAAATAGGATATAGGGTACAACGTTCGGGGCACAGAGTACGATTAGGGTGCAGGTGTTAAGATGTAACGATTAGCAATTGGGAAAAGTGAAAAATTCTGAAAAATTCTTCAAAATGCACGCTCTAGGGAGTTTGTGCGCAGAAGTACAAATCCCCGTTTTTAGTTCAAAAACCGAATCCGCTCGCGCATTTTGAATTCGAAAATTTTCCAAAATGGGGGGAAATCTAGGTTTTTGGCGTAATAATGAGGATTTGGGGTTCAATTGGACAGCCGGTGTGAAAGTGCCAAACGTGCAATGATTATTGATAAGTGATTATTGA
>CAYSTP010000253.1:0-2386 GCA_964434085.1 uncultured Pirellulales bacterium | reverse complement strand
AGGATTATCCGCTGGCTGATGCGAAAGAAAATCGGCGACAGGCCTGAGTTCCACCACGAAGCACTCAACGAGCTGACCAAGGAAAAAGCCAATACTCCCACCATGGGCGGCCTGATTATCATCCTCGCCGTACTCGTCGGTACGGTTCTCTGGGCCAGGCTCGACAACCCCTTCGTCCAGAAAGCCATAGTCTTGCTCATCTGGTTCGGCGGACTCGGTGCGGTTGACGACTGGCTCAAGTTGACCGCAGATATCCGCCATCGAAGTCGTGACGGCCTGAAGGTCTGGGAAAAACTCATCTTCCAGATAGGAGGCGCCGTCCTGATTGCCTCGTTTCTCTATTCCGATTTCGTCAGAGGAAATATTGACGACGGCATGCGACTATGGGTGCCGTTCTACAAGCAGGGCCTGCCCCTGCAGACCTGGATGTTTGTCCTTATTGCTATTTTCTATCTGACCGCTACCAGCAACGCCGTCAATCTTACCGACGGCATGGACGGCCTTGCCGCGGGCTGTGTCGGCATAGTCGCCGCCGTCCTCGTCGTGCTCTGTTACGTCGCCTCGGAATTTATGGACCGCACCAGCCAAATTACATGGGCCAGCTACTTGCTTCTGCCCGCCATCCCCGGAGCAGGCGAACTTAGCATTTTTTACGCTGCGATTCTCGGAGCGGTGCTCGGATTCTTATGGTACAACTGTCACCCCGCTCAGGTCTTCATGGGCGACGTCGGCTCACTGCCGCTCGGCGCAGCTATGGGATATGGTGCGTTAGTAACGAGGAATGAATTGCTGCTTTTGCTCATCGGCGGCGTCTTTATTATGGAGCTGATGAGCGTCGTCCTTCAGATAATTTATTTCAAATACACAGGCGGCAAAAGGTTATTTCGCTGCGCTCCCATCCATCATCACTTCCACCTCAAAGGCTGGTCTGAGCCGCAGGTCATTGTTCGCTTCTGGTTACTTGCCGCCTTCTTTGCCGCGATAGCCCTCGCCACACTAAAACTCCGCTGACGGCAATTGTCATTCCGTATTGTTTAGCCCCCAACTTTCCCTGTCCGCCATAGCGAACAGCGACGGCGGAACGTGGGGTCCAGACTGTTTGGAACATTTGAGTTTCGGTAATTCGGATTTGTTTAGAGTTTAGAGGTTAGGATTTAGAACTTTTCCCGTCTTCTGTCCTCCGCCCTTCGTCCTCTGTCGTCTGGTGTCTTGCCTCTGGAGTCCGGCGTCTGATGAAATTTGTGTTCATTCGTGGTTTCTTTTTGCTGTGATAATCTGCGTTAATCTATGGTTAAAAATCATCATGCTCTTCTATGTGTATCCGCACGTTCTTTCGATAATCCGTCGAATCGTCTCTGGTGATTTTGTCGATATGTCTCTGTGCTAAGTAAATCTTCAAGGCCGTCCCGGCACACCCCACCCCCGCGATAAAAAACACAATAGCCGCCAACATCGCAAACACCGCCGGAAACGCCATAATCAAAACTCCGAGTCCAATTAGTATCAGGGCTAAAACAAAAATACCCGCCGCTATCGACTTCGATGCATTCGAAATTGCATTCGTATAATACCGAAACATAATCCCACCTCTTGTGTCTTAATTTTTAATAATCCGTGTTAATCCGCGGCTTCAAGAGCCTTTAGTCGTTTGTTTTTTAATAAATATTTTTTAATCTGTGTCAATCTGTGGTTAATTCATGGTTCTTAGATTCTTCGCTTTTGGAAACGTGAACTTCGGCTGTTTGTTATAGAGCTCAAGACCGAATTGCAGCATCGTCTCATTGCCTAACTTGTCTATTTCTATCGGGTCTATAAAGAAGTTTCCAAGGAATCCTATGATGTGCTCCCACGTACCCAGCGAATCTTCACTTTTTCCCACAGCCGAAATCTTGAGTTCCATCTTGGGCCGCCCATCGCTTTTATTAAACGTCAATGTGGTAATCCGTGCAACTTTATTGTTATACCCGCTATAGTGGCCGTCTTTCTTTTTGGTAACATCCACATCATACAACCCGACCGTCACCGGACTTTCCGCGCCCCTTGCGTCGAAGTGCACCTCTACATTGTCAACCGTCATCACCGAACCAGCGATTGTCCCCTTGGCCTCAATCCTGCCGTAACCCTCACCCTCGAATTTAATATAGTTAAGAATGTTCTTGAGCACTTTTTTATTGCCCGCCGATGTCATATTCCATTCAATCATTGCATCGCCGTCGAATTTGTTCAGATAAGACCCCAAACCTTTCATTCTGAACTCGCAGGCCACATAAAAACTGTCTGGCGTCTTGTCGCTTTCGTATGAAAGAAGATGGCCGCCCTGTGTATTGTTTGAGCTTGTAACCGCCGAGACCGGCACAGGCGATATCAGCGGCACAAAGTACATAAA
>CAYSTP010000252.1:0-2415 GCA_964434085.1 uncultured Pirellulales bacterium | reverse complement strand
TTGCCCAGGTGCCGGTTCCTGTTTGAATTGTAGCGTGTGCTGCCCGGTTGCCGGTTCCGTCATCGGCGTTTTCAAGGTTCAGTACCTCGCCGTTAACGGCCTGGGCCCAGGCATTTGCGCCCCAGTAGCAGTAGTTCTCGGCCACAAGGTCTCCATCTTCAAAATCGTCGAAAATAATCGTTTGTGCAGGTAGATATGAAGATGCCAGGAAAAAGATGAAAATCGCAATAATAATTGTTTTTATGCATACTGCACTGGGTTTTTTTGCAGATGCAGAGTTTTTTTTATGTATTGGAATGGGTGATTTCATAACGTATTGACTTGAATTTCACATTATACAGTACTTTCTTGCCAAATATGGCCATTTCCCATCGTTTCTAATATGATACCAAATCTGCCTTAAAAATTCAATGTATATGACGGTAATACCTGTGGTAAGTGGTCTGATTAGAGGCAATAATTCAACAGTGAGGATGTAATATTTCGGAAAATTATAGAGCTTGAGTTTTTATCTTCGGTAGGAATTTGCGAATCATGAAGTTCCAGCAAAAGCAACCGGCAGTGCATCGATGATATCGGTTGCCATAAGACTGACCTGTCCGAGTTCATCTGCGGCGATGTCAG
Organism: uncultured Pirellulales bacterium; assembly: GCA_964434085.1. Lineage (GTDB taxonomy): Bacteria > Planctomycetota > Phycisphaerae > Sedimentisphaerales > Anaerobacaceae > JBBABK01. Next base: position 1,791 of record CAYSTP010000252.1, on the reverse strand, counting down.
CAGCCAAACCGTGTACGTAGACCCCGTAAACCGCTGCGTTGAAATCTGTCATGCCCTGGCCCATCAACGCCGTTATCACACCGGTCAAGACGTCACCGGCACCCGCGGAAGCCATGCCGGGATTGCCGGTTGTGTTGACATAAATCTGCTGACTGTCGGTTACGACCGTCCCGGCTCCTTTGAGGACGACGGTAGTATTTGTTAGCTTGGCAAATTGTACGGCAAGGGCCTCTCTGTCGGCCGGCGGTTCGTCCCTGAACAAACCCTGCCATAATCCCGCCATCTCGCCGGGGTGCGGGGTGATGATAAGCTTGGCTTTAACTTTTTGGGGCCAGTCTTTTAGTTTGCTCAGGTTGTTCAGGCCGTCAGCATCGATTATCAATCTGAGATTATCCAGACCAATCAGCGTCTCAAGCACGGAACGTACAGCGGGACTAACGCCGATACCGCATCCGAATGCCAGAACATCGTTTTCGTTTGCGGCGGAGATTAACTTAGAGACAGCTTTTCTGGCTATCTGTCCCGACGTATCCTCAAGAGGTATCGTCGTGTATGAAGGCTCTATCGTAGCGACGATGGGCAGTATGCTCTTAGGTATTGCGACTCGCACAAGACCTGCACCTGCCCGCAGTGCGGCTCGTCCGGCGAGAGCAGCAGCTCCGCTCATTCCGACCGAGCCTGCAACAATACAGACCTTGCCGAATGTACCCTTGTGGGCGTCAACAGCTCTTGGTTTTAATTTCGGAATGGTTACTATTTTCTGCATACAGCCTCATTTCACGCTGTATAGTATAAATAATACAGGATACGGTCAACAAAAGATTTGACAAGGAAAGGGGAAGGCTTATAATAGGAAATCACTATGAGCGAAATTATATTTATCGTTGAGAATTCTGATGAGGGAGGTTACACCGCCAGGGCTTTGGGTCACTCTATCTTTACCGAAGGTGAAACACTGGACGAGTTAAAGGAAAATGTCAAAGACGCGATAAAGTGCCACTTTGACGAAAAGGAAATTCCTCATATTGTACGCTTGCACATAGTAAAAGATGAAGTAATAGCAATATGAAACTTCCCCGGGAAATCAGCGGCCAAGAGCTCGCAAAACTTCTTAAAAAATACGGCTACGAAGTAACCCGGCAAACCGGCAGTCACATAAGGCTTACTACTACCACCAAAGACGAGCACCATGTTACTATCCCTGCCCATAAATGTCTCAAAATCGGCACATTGAGCGGTATTTTGAACGATGTAGCTATTAATTTTAAGATAGACAAAGGCGAGTTGATTAAAGAATTATTCTGATTTGGAATAACAATAAAGATGACAGGCAAGCAATTCTATGACTGGCAGACCTCCGGCGGGACCGATGACGTAATGAGGCTGGTTGACTGTCTCGAAAGAGCGGACGTAGCGTGGTGCGCCATCGGCGGAGTTGCGGTGAATCACTGGGCCGAGCAGACGATGGTGACTCAGGATGTGGATTTTGTCGTTGCCGCTGAGTCGGTCGAGCGTACGGTGTCACTACTCGAGGAGGCGGGATTTCGCCCGGAGAGATTCGAATGGTCTGTCAATTTTAAGGGACGTTCGGCGGTCAGTATTCAACTCAGTACGGAGGATTTCTACAAGGATTTTCCTTCGCGTGCCGTTGCAGCCGATGTGAATGGTATTTTGCTCAGGGTTGCCTGCCTTGAGGATACTCTCAAAGGCAAGATAAAGGCCTGGTCCGAACCGGGGCGAAGGCAGAGTAAACGATTAAAAGACCTTGCCGATATAGCTCGCTTGGTGGAG
>CAYSTP010000251.1:0-2418 GCA_964434085.1 uncultured Pirellulales bacterium | reverse complement strand
GCTTCGGCAGGGTCCTCGACCATACAGCCAAATACGACCAGAACAAGCTCGTCCGTGACATGGTCGTCGCCCTCGGCGGAAAACCCGCTGAAAATCAGTGGCCGTCTGTATCCCCCTACCGCTGAGTGCCTCTTGCATTTACGGCATAAGCTGCTTATCATTGCTCCTGAATAAACCTGCTGTTCTTATTTATCTTTCTACCGTGACACCAGAGTCAAAACCAACTCGGCCCAGTAAAGACTTCATCATAGCCCTTGTCATTTTCGCCGTGGCCCTGTCGGTAAGGCTGATTTATCTGTTTCAAATCAGCGACAGTCTCACCTTCCTATCACCCACAATTGATTCCGGAACCTATGACAGCGCCGCACGAAGACTGATTACAGACGGCGTAATGGAAGAACCCTTCTTCTGGCAAAGTTTTTTTTACCCGTTCTTTCTCTCCCGGTTTTATTACTTTGCAGGCCATTCGATAATCGCCGCAAGGCTGTTCGGCATAATCCTTGGTTCGGTCACCTGTGTACTGGTCTATTTTCTCGGCAAGCTGCTTTCGAGCCGCACGACCGGCGCCATCGCCGCCCTGATAGTCGCATTCTACGGGCCGCTGGTTTTCTTCGAAGCGGAGCTGCTGGCCACAGGCTGGGCGGCCTTCTGGTCCGTTGTTCTTATCCTGTTACTGCTCAAGGCTGCAAGGCCCCGGACCACACGACCGCTATATCTTCTGACAGGTCTGTGTGCGGGTCTTGCCGTCATCACACGCGCCTCTTTCATCCCCTTTGTCATTGCATCGGGTATCTGGCTTATATGGAAAATCCGGCGCGGCGCCCCAGGTTACAAAGCGGCTCTGGCGAAAATATCTCTGTTCGTCTGTACAGCAGTAATTATTCCGGCGCTTGTCGCGGGCATTTCTTATCTTGAAAGAGGCACTTTCACCGCCCTGCCCGGCTCAGGTTCAGTCAACCTTTATATCGGCAACAATCCCGATACCGAACATACCCTGACGCTTCGCCCGGGCCGACAATGGGACCAGATAACTGCCCTGCCTTATATCCACGGCATTGAGGACGAAAGCAAGCACCCCGCTTTCTTCACGCAGCAATTCCTGCACTATGTCGGAACCGACCCCGGCGATTACCTCAAAGGCCTGCTCTACAAAACCATTCAGTTTGCAAGCTCACGCGAAATACCAAGGAATCTCGACGTCTATCTGAATCGCAAGTTCTCGTCACTGCTCAGCGTGCTCACCTTCAAAGCAGGCCGGTTCGGTTTTCCCTTCGGTTTGTTACTGCCTTTGGCGATAGTCGGCCTCGTACTGAACGCCAGGCGTATTCCGGCGCCGGTATTTCTGTTTTTGATACTGTACCCGCTGTCTATAATCCTTATTTTCGTCTGTGCACGCTATCGCACGCCGGTCATACCCATACTCGCCGTCCCCGCCGCACTTGGCATCCAAAAGGCCGCTCAGTTCCTGCTCCAGCGGCGCTTTGCAGCGTTGTGCTCGCTCAGTTTAGTCGTTTTAGTTATCGCAGTCGCATCGAGCCTGGCCGGCCCATTCGGCCCGGAGAAATTCAATTACGAAGCCGAAATGTATTACCTTGCCGCGTTTGCTCCCTACGAAGACGACGATTTCGAAAAAGCCGACGAGCTGCTCTCCAAAGCCATCGAGCTGAAGGGCGACTATGCCGACGCATACATACTGCGCGGAACGATATATTCCGAAGCAGACCAGCCCCGGCTCGCCGTTGACTACCTGAGTAAAGCCATTGAGCTTGCCCCTGATTTCTACTACGGACGCTATCGCCTCGCCGAGAATCTTATAAAGCTCGACCAGCCGGACCTCGCCGCAGAGCAGCTTCGCATTGCCCTTGCCGATTCGCAGCGGCAGAACAACCACTTTATGTCCGCCAGGATAAGAAGCCTCTTAGACCGGATTTCCGACCCGAACGCCCCGCAGAATTGACCAGTCCAATATCTGCGAAAATTCGTGTAAATTTGGGTTGTAATCCGATACCTATTCTGTAAAAATGCCCCATCCTAACAAGAAGTTGTTGTTATCTGTATGAAAGGAGCATCAATGCCGGCAAAAGTAGATGAAGGTAAGTGCACCGGCTGTGAGTCCTGCGTCGGCGAGTGCCCGAGCGAGGCTATCAGCATGGTCGCAGACAAGGCCAAAATCGACCCCGACGCCTGCGTCGATTGCGGCGTTTGCGTTGACGTCTGCCCGGTCGAGGCCATCAGCATGGAATAGAAAGCTTAAAAGCTAAAACGCAAAAGTAAAAACTGAGGAACTCGTTGCCGCACAGCGGCAACGTTGCTATTATAATTCATATAATTTTGAGTTTTTATTTTTAACTTTTGAGTTTTTAAGGCCCCATCGTCTAGGCAGGTCCAGGACACCGGGTTTTCAACCCGGCAACAGGG
>CAYSTP010000250.1:1375-2461 GCA_964434085.1 uncultured Pirellulales bacterium | reverse complement strand
GGCGCGGTTACTACCGCGTCAATGATTCCGTCCTTGGCGGCGTCAATCGCGTCCTTACAAAAGCGCAGAGAAGCTTCGCCGCCTATTCGGCTGGGCTCTCTGACCCACGGCGGCAGTGAATACTCGTCGTAATCGGCGACGACTACCTTATACGGATATTCCCTGCTGAGTTTCTCGTGCTGGTGACGTCCCCAGAACGGCTGCAGCTCGGCCCTGTCGGCCGCGTATCGCAACTGCTCGTCCATGCCGAAGATGATGAACTTCGCCGACTTGCGGACCTCAGGTTCGGCAAGTGCCTTAACGACGACCTCCGGGCCGATGCCAGCCGGCTCGCCCATCGTTACACCGATAACCGCCTGCTCAGTAATCGAGTTGTTTGAGTTTATATTGTTCACTTGTTCAGCTTAAGTAAAAAACTATAGATACTTCGTCAATTTAGAAGCCCATCTCCTGTAGTTTTTCGATAGTTATGTTATCTTTCTGCGGCAAAACTTTCAGTAGCTGTTTTTGGACCACCTTTACTATAAGGTCGGTTTCTATATTGACCTGGTCGGCGACCTTTGCATTTTGCAGACTTGTTCTGCTGATTGTTTCGGGTATTATGGTTATTTCAAAGCCGTTTTCATCTAACATAGCGACAGTCAGCGAGATTCCATCGACCGCAACCGAACCTTTGTTCACCATCTGTTCGAGCAGGTCGGTATCCGCTGCAAAGCGGATACGCCGGTACTCGCCTTGGCGGTCGATATTTTCGATTCGAGCGACGCCGTCGATATGGCCCTGGACGAAATGCCCGCCGAATCGGCCGTCGGCTTTTACTGCCCGTTCAATATTTACGATTGTTCCGGCCGTAAGTTTGCCCAGAGTTGATTTGGCTAATGTTTCGCTGCTGACGTCAAAGGCTGCGACCTGTTCCGCAAGCTCGGCGATTGTCAGACAGACTCCGTTTACAGCAATACTGTCACCGCGGTTACACTCGGCGACTGTCGGACCCAGCTCGACGAAAATTCGTATCGAATCACCGAGTCGCTGTGTCTTGTCGATGCGGCAAACAGCTTCTATAAGACCTGTAAACATAACCTCTTA
>CAYSTP010000250.1:0-1275 GCA_964434085.1 uncultured Pirellulales bacterium | reverse complement strand
CAACAGCCTATTGCCAAAACCGGCTAAAACGCTAAAATCAATTATAAGTTAACCAGTACCGCCGTTCAACAACAATAGCGCAAAGGAGTAAACCCGTCGTGGATACATTCTGGCTCAAAGTTGCGGTTGCTATCGTTGTTATCATTGCAGTAGTTGTCGGTGTTGTTATGCTCATGCCGGCCAAACAGGACGAGCCGAAAGAGCCGCCCAAGACCATCTATGACATGGCTGAGAAAGACCGCAAAGAGCTATTGGCTGCGCCAAGTGCGAATGATTTTACCGGCGGCGACGAATCCGGCAAGCAGGTTGAAACGACTGCGGCTGCCGAGGAGCCGGAACCATCTGCTGAGCCGGTTGTGCTTTACTTTACAGAATTATCGGAGGAAGAAAAAATTGGGGCGGAGAATATTTTGGCGACGGTTCCATCGTGGCGGACCATAGGAAGGATGCCTTTAACGGGTTATAACATTATGGTCGAGTCCTGTCGGCTGCTTATGGAAAGATGGCCCGGCAGTGAATATGATTACAAGGCCAGAAGGGCCCTTGCGCAGATACCGAAGCGTTTCTGGGAACGCTATAAGATAACCCAAGAGGAGGTTGACCTGGGATTTTTCAAGGAGCAGCGGCCGAACACTAAGCCATATACGGTCACGGAGGACAATTAAATGTCAGTTGTAGTAAACGCGCGGGACATACCTGTGATATCGGTAACAGCCCAATGCCTGCCCGAGGCGTGGGAAAAGGCCGTCCTTGCAGTGTGGGACGAAGGCCTCGAGATAAAGACCCAATACGACAAGCCCGACGACCCGCCGAGCAAGGACGCCACGGTGATGGTCACTGTGACGGAGCCGTTTGCCGAGCCGCGAATACATAAGAATTTTCCGGGCGGACCGACCGAACTGGAATCATATCTGCAGGAAGTTCTTAACGGAATCCACGACCACTGGATTGACCCCGCCGCCGGCAAGTGGACTTATACATACCACGAACGGCTGTTTGCGTACAATCCGACTGAAAATTTGAAAGTCGCCGGTTCGCCAAGGCCGTTTAAGAAAGTCAACCAGGTTCAATATATCATCGACGCGTTGTCCAATGCCTTTTATACCCGAAGGGCACAGGCCGTTACCTGGATGCCGACCGCCGACCCGCAGACCGACGACCCGCCCTGCCTGCAAAGGCTCTGGTGCAGACTCGTCGAGACCAGCGACGGCCGAATGTCGTTGAATATGAACACACACTGGCGAAGCAGGGACCTTTACAAGGCCTGGTTTATGA
>CAYSTP010000249.1:0-2490 GCA_964434085.1 uncultured Pirellulales bacterium | reverse complement strand
TCAATATATTGGGTGCCCAGGGAGGGCCTTTTCTTTGCATGGAGGCAACTGAAATGACGGCGGTGTTTAACCCCCAGAATCCTTTCAAGAGCACAGCAGTTAAGAAGGAGGCCGCAGTGACAGCAGGGCAATCAAAGGGATTGAAGGTAGAGCCGTTTTTCTCGACACCCGGCACGCATCCTTTTGATGAGCTTGTCTGGGAAAAGCGCTCCGCCAAGATATCCAGTGATACTGGTGAGGCTATCTTCGAGCAGAACGACATCGAAGTGCCCACCACCTGGAGCCAGCTTGCCACCAAGGTAGTAGCCAGCAAATACTTCTACGGTGACCTGGAAAGCGGCCGGCGGGAAAACTCGGTCAAGCAGCTTGTGCATCGAGTCTGCCGGACCATCGCCGACCGCGGCAAGAAAGACGGCTATTTCAGTACTGATACTGATGCCGAGACCTTCTACCAGGAACTGACATGGCTGTGTGTCAACCAGTACGGAGCCTTTAATTCGCCGGTCTGGTTCAACGTGGGCCTCTATGACGTCTATGGGGTCGAAGGCAGTATGCACAATTACCGCTGGGACCCGCAGGGCCAAAGGGCCGTTCCCTGCAGAAACTCATACGAATACCCTCAGGCTTCAGCCTGTTTTATCCAGTCGGTCGCCGATTCAATGACTGATATCATGCGGCTTGCCGCCAGCGAGGCCATGCTCTTTAAGCACGGCTCGGGCACCGGCACCGACCTGTCGACCCTCCGCAGCAGCAAGGAAAAGCTCTCGGGCGGCGGTAAACCGTCAGGCCCATTGAGCTTCATGCGGGTCTATGACCAAATAGCTGCCGTTATCAAATCCGGCGGCAAGACCCGTCGCGCAGCCAAGATGCAGTCGCTCAAGGTAACACACCCCGATATCAGGGAGTTTATTACCTGCAAAACCGAAGAAGAGAAGAAGGCCCGCGTGCTCATAGAAGCCGGCTACACTGGTGAGTACAACAACGAGGCCTACAACAGCGTAATGTTCCAGAACTCGAACCTCTCGGTCCGGGTTACCGATGAATTCATGCACGCGGTGGAAAAGGACGCCAATTGGGCCACATATACGGTTACTACGGGCCGGAAAATCGACGAACACTCGGCGCGTGAGCTGATGGACCTGATAGCCGAGGGTACCAGGTTCTGCGGCGACCCCGGCCTGCAGTACGACACCACCATCAACCGCTGGCACACCTGCCCGAACTCCGGCCCGATTAACGCCTCGAACCCCTGCAGCGAATATATGTTCATAGACGACTCAGCCTGTAACCTGGCGTCTCTTAACCTGATGAAGTTCCGCAGGGACGACGGCTCCTTTGACGTTGTAGCCTTCAAAAAAGCGATTCGCATATTCATCATTGCGCAGGAAATTCTCGTTGATAACGGCAGCTACCCGGAAGCCTCGATTACCGTCAACAGCCATCGATTCCGCCCGCTGGGTCTGGGTTATGCGAACCTCGGCTCTTTAGGCATGAGCCTGGCCCTGCCGTACGATTCAGACCAGGCCCGTGCGCTGGCCTCGACGATAAGTGCCCTGCTGACCGCAACTGCCTATGTCGTAAGTGCAGAACTGGCCCGGGTAAAAGGACCATTCGAAGAATTCGAACACAATAAAGAGCCGATGCTCAAGGTCATCAACCTGCACCGCGAGCACGCCAATAATATCCCCGAATCGCATTGTCCCGACTATCTGCGAAATGCAGCAAAAGACGCCTGGGACGAGGCCTTTGATATGGGCTCGAAGGTCGGTTTCCGCAACGCTCAGGCAACCGTCCTGGCCCCGACCGGCACCATCGGCTTTATGATGGATTGTGACACAACCGGCATCGAGCCTGACATCGCCCTGGTAAAGTACAAGCTGCTTGCCGGCGGCGGAATGCTCAAGCTGGTCAACAAGACCATACCTATGGCCTTAGAGCGATTGGGCTACAGCGCCGATGATGTCAAGGAAATCTGCGATTATATCGACGAGAATGAGACCATCGAAGGGGCCCCGAAACTCCAGGTCGAGCACGAGCCGATTTTCGACTGCGCCTTCAAACCGCGAAACGGCAACCGGTCGATTCGTTACATGGCGCATATCAAGATGATGTCCGCCGTTCAGCCGTTCATCTCCGGCGCTATCAGCAAGACGATAAACATGCCCAAAGAAAGCACCGTTGAACAGATTACCGAAGCCTACATGGAAGGCTGGAAGCTGGGCCTAAAGGCCGTGGCTATCTACCGCGACGGCTCGAAGCTGCTCCAGCCGGTCCAGACGAAAAAGCACAAAGACTCCGCTGCCAAGGTGGCTGAAGCCGCCGCCCCGGCAAGACCTTACAGGAAGAGACTGCCCGATACCCGAAAGAGCATTACACATAAATTTTCAGTGGCGCAGCATGAAGGATACCTGACGGTGGGGCTGTATGAGGATGGTCAGCCTGGTGAGTTGTTTATCACTATGGCCAAGGAAGGCAGCACCGTCGGGGGCC
>CAYSTP010000248.1:0-2507 GCA_964434085.1 uncultured Pirellulales bacterium | reverse complement strand
ATAGAAATATACTATCCTTAAATTTGGTCCACCGCCCGGAAATCCAGCAATGGCTGACCCAAACCCGCCTTTTCCCCTGCGATGTCCGATAACCATAGAAAGACCTTATATACTAAAATTACATAAATTAGTATATAATTAGTATTTGTGTAAAGCCTTTACTTGCCTGCTGTTACGATTTTTCCACTTTGTTTATGCCCGCCAATTGACTACAAATATATAGGAAATATTGAAGGAAACTACTATATTTATATAGACAAGACTGCCGATATAGTCTATAAATACATAGACTAAATAAGATGTCAGGCAGGTGTAAAAATGAAAGCAAAATATAAAAAACTCGCCAGGGTGCAGCTTGACGCGACTCTGAAGCAATTCAGGCCTCTGAAGATACTTACTGTACCAAGTAAAGGCTGGATTCGCGCCATTCGAGATGCGCTTGGAATGACAGGCCGTCAACTTGCCGCACGTTTAGGAGTAAATAAGCAACGTGTTGCGCGCATCGAACAGGATGAAAAACTCGGCAGGGTCAAAATCAATACGCTCAGAAATGTAGCCGAGGCTATGGATTGTATATTTGTTTACGGCTTTGTGCCGAGAGACAGTCTTGAGCAAACGGTAAGAAACCGGGCCGAATCGGTTGCAAAAAAGCGTATGGCCCGCAGCAACCAGACGATGCGGCTGGAAAAACAGGAGCTGGGCCAAAAGGAAAAAGAAGAAGCATTCAATTCTCTGGTTAAAGATATTACTGATACGATGCCCAAATCACTGTGGGACGACCAATGGTAGAGATAAACTATCCGGAAGGTGCTACACCGCTCGATAAAAATGAACTCAAGGGGCTTTTGCTCACTCATATTACTACACGGGCCGAGCTCGACAGATGGGAGCAGGACAATATCAACGAAGCCCTGACGTGGTTTCACGAGCATAAACCCGCGAACGTTCTCGACGAATCTTTTATGAAGCTGCTGCACAGGAAAATGTTCTGTAATGTGTGGAAGTGGGCGGGCGAATTCAGACAAAGCGAAAAGAATCTTGGTGTCCCACCGTACATGATCGCCGTCGAACTGAAAAAACTGTGTGACGATGCTGAATACTGGATTGACAACAAGACTTTTTCAGAAGATGAGATAGCTGTTCGTCTTCATCACAGACTGGTGTCGATACACTTATTTGCAAATGGCAACGGCAGGCACGCCCGACTGGCCGCTGATATTCTTTTGGTAAATGTCCTGGGCAAACCTGCCTTCACGTGGGGCAGTATCAATCTCGCAAAACAAGGCGATATTCGCAAACAGTACATCGACTCGTTACATACAGCAGACAAAGGCGACTATAAACCGCTGCTGGAATTCGCACGTTCCTGACTCGTTATCCGACACGTCCGCGTATCTGAACAGCCGCCGCAGAAAAGCTTCAGCAATTATATTAATCTGAAAAACTTTGATTTTTCGGCTGGGTAAGGATATATATTGTAATGGCAAGCCAACCGTATATTCGAGGGATATAACGATGGAAGAGAATAACCAGCCCGAACAAGAGGAAAGTCAATTCCCGTTTCAGCAGCCGGAACTTCAGCAGGAAAAACCCAAACAGTCGGAGGGGGTTGTACAGCAGCCGACCAGGCCGGATTATGTCCTGCCGCCTAAAAAGTACAAGCTAAAAACGGTACTGCTTTTCTCCGATGTATTCGCAATTGTCATTTATATCTACTTTCTAATCATACGCGATATAATCAAAGATGTATCGGCTGATACATTCTCATTCGTCTCCAACAGGATGTTCGCGTTCTATTGTGTCTTCGCGATTACCATCGGCCTTTTGGTGCTCGTACTGGTATGCAAAATGACCAAAAGCGCCCGCACACGTTTCCAGAGGGACAACGAGCTGCGGCAGGACGAGAACATAAAGGTCTGGCTGACCGGATATGACTGGGGCTGGCCCATACTGTTCACCCCGACCGTCGTGCTTATGGCCGCCGCCGGTCTTATCGGGATGCCTCTAAAAGCCATAGGCGGCGACTCACCGGTTGTCCTTACAATCCAGAACATCATCGGCGGTATAGTAATAGTCTTCGGAGCCCTCAACGCCGCGGTCGTCATATTCAAGCTAAAGCCGGTGACGTTAGGCCTGCTCCTCGGCAGCTTTGTTATTATTCTCTTGATACTCCTGCTGCACGGGCCCGGCACGTTCCTTGCCTTCTTCAAAGGTTTTCGGTACCTTGGCATCACAACCGAGCCGCTCGCTTATCTGCTGCTCGCCTATATCTGGTCGATTTTCCTGCGGATAATATGGCTCAAAAGCCTGTTCTTCTACTGGGTCTTTTTGCCTAATCGCCTCGAATTGCAGCACGGCCTGAGCGAATCAAACGACTCGGTTGACAGAGACGATTTGCGTCACCAGATAGACACCGACGATGTGATTCTTCGCTGGTGGAACGTGGGTGTAATTACGTTTTACTTCCCGCAGTTAGACCGTCTGCCGGTAACAAACGTAATGCTCGG
>CAYSTP010000247.1:0-2561 GCA_964434085.1 uncultured Pirellulales bacterium | reverse complement strand
CGTGCGTTTTGCATTTTAAGCAACGGCGGCCGGGCAGTGACGCCGCATGTGGTCAAGGCTGTAGTCGATGCGGATGGTAATGTGATTCAATTCAGGGACACCCCGCCGCCGGTCGGATACATCATAAAACCCGAGGTTGCCGACTGGATTGTCAAAGACGCGATGGTAGGTGTCGTTAATGAAAAGCAAAACGGCGGGACCGGCTGGCGGGCCAGACTCGATAAGTGGCAGGTGTACGGCAAGACAGGCACGGCAAACATCGCTCACGGCGACCGTAAGGGTTATTCAGAAAATGACTACGTGGCTTCATTCATCGCCGGTGCACCGGCCCAGGACCCGGCGATTGTGGTGCTGGTCACAATTCGCAAGCCTAACAAGAGTCTGGGCAAAGGCTACACCGGAGGAGCGGTCGCATCATCGGTGGCTGGACGAATCATCGAGAAAACCTTAACATACCTCGAAAGACATCAGCAGTTGTAAACAGGGGCCATAGGTGTAATGGCGAGAATCATATACGCAGTGGCGGGTGAGGGCTTTGGACACAGCAGCCGTTCCCACCTGACAGGTCAAAGGCTTATCGAATCCGGGCATGATGTGATATTTGCCGGTTCAAACAAATCTCTTTTCTACCTGAGGGAGTATTTCGGCGAGCGTGTTAAGGAAGTGTTCGGCCTGTTGTTTCATTACAGGGACGGCCGGATCAATCCAGTCACAACAATACTGAAAAACATCGCCCGGTATCCTCGCGGCTACGGCATCAATCACAGGCTTTACAAAAACTGTTTCGACAAATTCAAACCCGACCTTGTCATAACGGATTTTGAGCCCTTCAGCGCATGGTGGGCCTTGCGGAACAGGGTCCCTTTTTTCAGTATCGACCACCAGCACATGCTGACTCACTGCCGCCTCGAACACCCGCCGGGTAACCGTATGGCACGATTAAATGCCTGTGTGGTAACACGATGCTATTACGGCTGGGCAACATCATACATCATAATAAACTTCTTCAGGGCCCCTGCCAAGGTCTCCTCGGCAGTTACGGCTCCGCCGGTAATCAGGCCGGAAGCTGCCGCACTAAAGGCCAAGGCAGGCAAGTATATTGTCATATATATCACGCATGGAATGAACGAAAAGAGAATCAGAGAGATACTCCGCTCTTTCGCGCCGCAGAAGTTTATTGTTTACGGATTTAACAAGCACGAGCAGGACGGCAACGTAACCTTCAAAGAACGTTCGACCGAAGGCTTTCTTCGTGACGTTGCCTCATCAAAAGGTGTAGCCGCTTCTGCGGGTTTCTCGCTGATAAGCGAGTGTATGCACCTGAGAAAAAAGATGCTTCTTTTGCCTTTGCCGGGCCAGTACGAGCAGATAATCAACGCTCACTATGTCCAGTTGCTGGGTCTGGGGCTGTCGCGGAATGAGCTTAATGAGCAAAGCCTGAGTGAGTTCCTCGCTGAAACAGAAAAGCCGATGCCCGATGATGAGCGAATTCTCTGGCCGAGCAACGAACGATTCTTCGAGGTGCTGCAGGAACGTCTGAATCAATTATCTAAGCCAATCAAAATCTGAAAAGGTCAAGGGCTTTCGTAGGCGTTCCAACGCAGTTTCGGTATATCTTCGGGTTTGACAAACTCCACGTGACCATCTTTGAAAAGTACATTGCAGCCTTGTTGCTGATGGTTCTCCAAGGTCAATAACTCCGGTCCGCCGGACAGATTCCAGCCCGGCTGAGATTCGAAAATAAGCACCATGTCAGGCGGAGCTTCAATGCCCAATTCTTCTATATTAGCATTCATAGCATAATTGCACGGCCCCTCCCCGGCGCCCCGGCAAATAAACATCTTTTCCGTCACGTCTGCGTATTCGATGAGAAGGTCACACCACCCGTCTGGCGTTGGATACTTCCCGTCGTTGTCATTGGCATAAACAATCATTGCCTTGCCTATCCCAGAGAGGTTCGTACCGCAAATTATCCTTTGCGCCAGCCTGCGAGTTTGCGCCAGTGCGGGCATAAGAATCGCCATCAATAGTGCCATGACCGGCAGCACTACAACCGGCAGAACGATGCCTGTGATGGCCATTCCTGTTCCTTTCAGGCCGCCCCGGCTGCCGCTTATTTTCACCAGGGCTATTATTCCGCAGATTAGGGCCGGGATAATCGTCAGGCCGCAGGTGAAAAATGCCAGTATCCCCAGAATCAGTGCAGCTATAGCCAGGCCGGAGGTCTTGACCGGCACTGCCGCTGCGACGGGGCCGGCGGAGATAAGACTGAAATTACACGCCTGACACTGATTAGCATATTCGGGATTTTCTGCTCCGCAATTCGGACATTTCATCTTTGGACTCCTTTCATTGCAATAAAATGACTGCTCTGCAAAATCATCCGAATAATACTTTGCATCTGCCGGTTAGTCCAGTAAATGGTTACGATTATTCCTGTTCTATTATCTCATAATGCCGGCCGAGATAGCCTGCCTGGATGCAGAAATCTATAATATCTCGGGCAAGCGGAGCGGCGTCGCTGGAGCCGTGCTCGCCGCCCTCGACCACAACCGCGATGG
>CAYSTP010000246.1:0-2561 GCA_964434085.1 uncultured Pirellulales bacterium | reverse complement strand
AATCGCGAGCTTTCCGGCATCGGCGGACACATCTCGACCTATGCCTCCGCCGCCACACTCTGGGAAGTCGCATTCAACCACTTCTGGCGGGCAAAAAATGACGAACGGGACGGTGACATAATATATTTCCAGGGCCATGCCGCGCCCGGCGTTTACGCGCGGGCTTACCTCGAAGGACGCTTGTCACCATTTGATTTGGAAAACTTCCGGCAGGAGCTGCACCCAGACGGCGGCCTGCCCTCGTATCCGCACCCGAGACTGATGCCGAACTTCTGGCAGCTTCCCACCGTCTCGATGGGCCTGTCGCCAATCATGGCCATCTACCAGGCCCGCTTCAATCGATACCTCGAAAACCGTGGACTGAAAAAACCATCCGACCGGAAGGTATGGGCACTGCTCGGCGACGGCGAAATGGACGAGCCCGAATCACTCGGCGCAATCAGCCTGGCCGGCCGGGAAAAACTCGACAACCTAATCTTCGTTATCAACTGCAATCTCCAGCGGCTCGACGGACCCGTACGCGGCAACGCAAAAATCATCCAGGAGCTTGAAACCGTCTTCACCGGTGCAGGCTGGAACGTCATCAAGGTAATCTGGGGCTCCGGCTGGGACCCCCTGCTGGAGAAAGACAAGGACGGCCTGCTCGTAAAACGAATGGAAGAAGTGCCCGACGGACAGTTTCAGAAATACGCCGTCGCAGGCGGTGCCTTCATCCGTAAAGACTTCTTCGGGAAATATCCGCAGCTATTGGAGCTGGTCAAAAACTATTCCGATGAACAGCTCGAAAAACTCCAGCGCGGCGGCCACGACCCCGTAAAGGTTTACGCAGCCTTCAAAGCCGCAGTCGAACACAAAGGCTCGCCGTCGGTTGTGCTCGCACAGACAATAAAAGGATACGGCCTGGGCGAGGCAGGCGAAGGAAGAAACATCACCCACCAGCAGAAAAAACTCAACGAAGATGAGCTGCTCGAATTTCGCAGCCGGTTCGGAATCCCAATCGCGGACGGCGAAGTACAGGAAGCGCCGTTCTATCGCCCGCTTGCTGAAGACAACAAGGAAATACAATACCTCCACCAGCAGAGACAAAAGCTCGGCGGATACGTCCCCTCGCGCACCGTCAACGTCGAACCTTTGCAGACACCTTCGCAGGATTTATTCGAAGAATTTTATAAAGGTTCAGAAGACAGAAAAGTCGCTACGACGATGGTGATGGTCCGTATGCTCTCAAAGCTGCTGGCCGACAAGCAAATCGGAAAGTTCATCGTCCCTATTGTCCCCGACGAGGCAAGAACATTCGGAATGGAATCGCTTTTTCGCCAGTTCGGCATCTATTCATCCATAGGCCAGCTCTACGAACCGGTCGATAAGGAATCGCTGCTGTTCTACAACGAAAAAATCGACGGCTCAATCCTCGAAGAGGGAATCACCGAAGCAGGCTCTATGTCATCCTTCATCGCCGCCGGCACCGCGTACGCAACGCACAGCCTGAATATGATTCCGTTCTATCTTTTTTATTCCATCTTCGGCTGTCAGCGCATGCTCGATTTGATTTGGGCCGCCGGCGACTGCATGGCCAAAGGCTTTCTCATCGGAGGCATATCCGGCCGAACTACGCTCGCAGGCGAAGGACTTCAACACGCCGACGGCCAGAGTCACCACATCTACATGTCCGTACCTAATCTCAAATGTTACGACCCCGCTTATGCGTACGAGCTGGCTGTCATCATCCGCGAGGGTCTGTACCGGATGTACGAAAAGCAGGAGGACATCTTTTATTATGTAACTATGATGAACGAATTCTACGAGATGCCGCCGATGCCCGACGGCGTCCGCGAAGGAATACTAAAAGGCCTCTACCGCTTCAAGGCCTCGACACTTAATAAGCCTGCGCAGGTCAACCTCCTCGGCAGCGGGACCATCCTCAACCAGACGATTGCAGCCCAGCAGCTTCTCGAATCAAAATACCAGATACCAGCCGATGTTTACAGTGTCACCAGTTACAAAGAATTGTACGAAAACTGCACCGCTACCGAACGACATAACATGCTCCATCCTGCGGAAGAACCAAAACTGTCTTACCTGCAACAAACGTTTGCCGAATCAGGTACTGTTTTCGTTGCTGCTACCGACTACATCAAGACCTTACCTTTAACAATCGCCAAATGGCTACCCGGTAAACTGATAGCTTTGGGCACGGACGGGTTCGGCAGAAGCGATACCCGCGAGGCGCTGCGGGATTATTTCGAAGTCGATTCCCGCCACATCACGCTCGCAGCTTTGAACGCCCTCGCCGCCGAAGGAAAAATCGACTCTAAGATACCCGCCAAGGCAATCGAGGATTTGGAAATAGACCCGGATAAGCAAAACCCGGCTCTAATATAGTTAGTTTATTAATCTGTGTTAATCAGTGTTAATCCGTGTCTAAATAATAATTAGTGTTCATTCGTGTCAATTCGTGGATAATTATATTCTCCGTGGCTAAAAGGAAAACGCGATGATTGAAGAGGTGAAACTGCCCGAAATTTCTGAAAACGTCGAGTCAGGCCAGGTAATTTCCGTTA
>CAYSTP010000245.1:0-2573 GCA_964434085.1 uncultured Pirellulales bacterium | reverse complement strand
TGAACCTTGCAATCCTGATGCATAATTCCCTCACCGTCGAAGGCGTCGTATCATATTTTTACTGGGACCTGTACTGGGCCGATACGAGCGGCCTGGTATCTTTTCCCAGTTACGGCACCGACAGCTATACAATCAATCCGGTCTATTATGCGTTCAAACATTATGCCAGGTTTACAGACCCCGGCTGGCAACGGGTTGCAGCTACAAGTGATTCCGACGCAATTCGTATGTCGGCATTTGTCAATCCTGACAATAACCAAATGAGTGTCATACTCATAAATACAGACACTGCCGCTAATACTAGTATGGACCTGTCTTTCGGGGGCTACTCCATAGTTGACGGAAACGTCTATCGTTCAAGCGAAACCGAAAATTGTGAGCTTGTAGATACCTACAGCGGGGGTACGATTTTACTGCCGATGTATTCTGTAACAACTCTTGAGTTGTCGATTCAGCCGCCAAATGTATTAGCAGATGCAGGCCAAGACATTACAGCCTATGCATTTATCGACGGTTATGCCGACGTAAATATGGATGGTTCAGGTTCTTATGAGGTTAATGACCTGCCGCTGAGCTACTACTGGAGCTGGACTGTCGATGGTAACGACTACGAAGCAAACGGAGTATCACCAACAATCACACTGCCCGTCGGAGAAGAAATACAAAGAAGACAGACTGTCGCCTGTGACAGGGAACACACCATACAGCTTATCGCAGACAACGGCACGGAGCAGTCAGAAGCCGATTATTGTACGGTGAATGTTATTGCGCCAATACAATCCAAACTTAGGTGCAAACCCGGGTCACTTTCCTCGAAAACACGCCAAACAGAGATATTGGCCAAGCTCAAGATAAAGGGCATCGGAATAGATGACATAGACTGGGATGAACCAATAACCTTCTATCCCGGCGCGATTGAAGGCGAGATTGCCCTCGACCGCAACGGGCTCGAACTACTTAAAGAACGCGGCACTGGTTCGAGACAGACCGTCACGATGGTAGTAGCATTCGATAAAGACCTTGTTGAACCAGAGTTAGATTTAGGCGTTAACACGGTACGCGTCGCGGTAAAAGCAAATTCAGGCCAATGGTATGATTTCGCAGGAAGTATAAAAGTACGATAAGGATTTGGGTTAAAACTGAAAAAAGACTCAGAAAATGAACTCAATCAAGAAAATTACTTCGAATAACCTGCTCGTGGAAGTGAGTCAAAATGAAAACCTTATCGGAACAAAAGGAAAAACAAACAAAATATTTTTTCACACTGGCATTATTACTATGTTTAAGCCGGCCGGTATTCAGTCAGGTTGGTATACTTGATGACTGGGAAACGGGCACAAGTCATACAAAAGAGGCAGGCACTAACCGCGCTTTGATATTCATCGCGCACGGAGAGTCTACCTCTACTATGGACCTCAGTGCCGTAACGTACGGCGGGCAGTCTATGGAGAAGGTCTTTGACTACAACTACAACGCTGCAAGTGCATACGCGTACGCCGCCGCATTTATTCTCGATGAGGCAGGCATTACCGCCGCATCTTCAGACACCTTTAGTGTGACCTGGAGCGGCACTGCACCGGGTTCGAGTGGATACGCCAGCGTATTCCTGCATACTGTTAACCAATCTGAGCCTACAGGCGCGTCCGACAGCGGTGGAAGCACAAGCAACCCTGTAACAACCGGTACGCTGGCTACCAGCTACGGTGATATGGTCATCCTCGCGGCCACCTGTGGTAACGAAGGTTCTTATATTCTGAACAATGGCTTTACAGAAGGTACCGACCAGCAATTCGGTGGTACAGTTACCGGAGCAACAGGACACAAGGCTGCAGCAGGAGCAAGTGAAACGCCAAGCGCTACTTATTCTGATACAATAAACCGTCAGATGATAATAGGTTTTGTGGTTCAGGCAGCGTCAGTCGACCCTAACATGGCTTCTTATCCAAACCCATCCAACGGTGCAAGTAACGTTTCTGTTTCCGCCGGTTTGTCCTGGGATGCTCCTGCGGCATTTACGCCGACCAGCTACGACGTTTATTTCGGCACAAATCCCACCGTAGACAGCAATCCAAAAAATACGGTTGATACGAACAGTTACGACCCGCCGAATGATCTTTCTGAAGGGACGACTTATTACTGGGCGGTTGATTGCAATGATAACGGCACGATATACACCGGTGACACGTGGAGTTTTTTCACCGAGGGCAGTTATTGCGGCGACGGCATCTGCGACTCCGGTGAAGACTGCTCGAACTGTGAGGATGACTGCGGTATTTGCGGTGACCAGGTATGGAGAGTAGATGCAAGATGTTTTGTAGATGGACCGTCAGGCGAATTTGATGATATAGCTGTCAAGGACCCGACCATTGTGTATTACGGGGGTAAATGGCACCTCTTTTATACCGGGCGTGACAGCAGTATGTGGCGAATGGGATATGCCTCTGCAACCACAATATCAGGGCTAAATAGCGCAACTCGTTACTATCTGAGCGCACTTAACGGCGGCTCCTATTTCTGCGCGCCGCAGGTCTTCTGGTTTGAAGAAAGAGGCTTGTGGTATTTGATTTACCAGA
>CAYSTP010000244.1:0-2573 GCA_964434085.1 uncultured Pirellulales bacterium | reverse complement strand
TCCCGCATTTTACACACCGCAAGTGCTGGTGACTGGTCAGGTCGGCGTCGAATCTCTTTGCCCCGCCGCAGCCGGGAATGACCTTAGCCAGCCTCAGGTCTGCGATTGTAGCCAGTGTCCGGTTAACAGTATCGAGCGAGACATCAGGAAACCGTTTCCGAACCTGCTCGAAGACCATCGTCGCCGATGGATGTTCTCTTGAACCGAGAAGTTGCCGGTAAACCGCCGCCCTCTGGGGGGTAATTCGCAGTCCCGCCTTTCGGCACTCTGCCTTAAACCGGGCCAGGGCATCGCCGGAACCGGACCTTTTTGACCCCTTTGCATTCATCGTAGTAATACCTTAATAGTAGTAACTACGATTTGTCAAGAAAAATTTGGAAAAAATCTTTGCGGCGCGTTTTTGTAACATAAAGTACCCCCCTGCGTCTATAATGTCGGCAGGTGGTAGTCAGAGGTATGTATTGGGGTCGGCAGTTATGAAGGCAAAAACGGCATTACTGGTTCTTTTGCTGGCCGGTATCTGTTTGACGGTCAGCGGCTGTTTCTACCTGCGATTGCAGCAGGTCAAGTGTCAACTATCGAGGTTTGATGATTATTACCAGGTCAGGGAAGGTGAACGGTTTTCGATTGTTGCAAAGAAGCCTGTCCTGTTGTCGGCGGATGTTATCAGGATTATGGAGACCGCACCAAGCAGGACACGCATCAAAGACCAAAGGCTGTCTTTCGATTACACCCTCGAAAAACAGTACCCTCCAGGCCAAACTGAGCCGAACAATTACGATATAACAACTACGTTCCGGTTCGATGCAGACAAACTCTCTGAGGTGCTTATCGACAGGAGGTTTTTTGCGACAATGCCCAAATGGATGTTCATTGCTCTGGTAAAGGCTTTCGGCAATTCACAGGTGGACCTTCGTAATCGGCGGCTGTCGGCGTCCCACCATTCAGAATCACCGGATACACACGTTCCTGACGTTAATGAAGTACTGCTGCTGCTGGGCAAGCCTTACGCAGAGGACGGTAATACCTTCACTTACAAATACAGACGGGTAACGCCGCAATCCGCCGAAGGTCGGAGCCGGGATTGCCTATCCGCTGTTTTTACCTTCGACGGGCAAGGCCGCCTCGCAAAATGCCGCAGCGAGTTTCTTGGAGGGCCTGTGGAACTGGACTTCACCCCGCTTTTGAGATTGCAGGAACAACTGTCAGCAACCGACAGCAACTTCATTAAAACCTCTAATCCTCAGAGGTAAAAAACTTCCGGTCCCTTTTCTCCGTTCTCTCAGGGACTGAACGCTCCTTCGGATGAGTTCTTTTTTACGTAGTCGAGGATTATGGGAAAATGTATGGCCGGCGTGATACGCTTTGGCCTGTTGTATGCACTTGGGTAAACAACCTTTAGAATCTGGTCGGACTCCCACTCGCGGGGTTCTATCTCCAGGTCCACTGTAAAGCCGTACTCTCGTAAAACAGCAGTGGTGGGCACGTTTAACAGAAAGATGTCGGGGTCGGGACATTCTTTTACGCCGGGGACGAGCCATGGCCTTACAAATCCATCATCAAAGCCGATATCAAGGTTCCTGGCCGAGATTTCAACAAAAAAGAAATAATCGCCGGAAAACCACTCGTCCCGGACCATTTCACTTGCCCTGCGGGCAATGTCGGCAGGCTGGACAAGAAGTGTTTCGAGGGCACTGTCGATGGCAATGGTAACGGCATCATCAAAACCGCGGCTTCGGTCACGCAATGCGCGCGCTGCGATGTGCGTGCCGAGCAGGTTGCTGTAGGTATCTTCCCAGGAAAAGGCGGAAGGAAACTCGGAATACAGGCCCGGGAATTTGTAACCGAACCATGTGAGGATTTCATGCCAGGTCGTGGCGATGAAGACTAAGTGCCGGGCGAGCTCAACGGAGGCCTCAAAGGCTATGCGGTCTTTATCTTTTCGCTCAAGCTCGGACCAGCACTGCGGATAATGAATATAAACGTGGTAACGTGAGGCCTCGAGCATTTTGAACGACAGGATACTCTCATTCTTCATAAGCTTTTCGTAGATGTGTGAGGCGAGGTATGCCGTCCAGTCGGCACACTTTCTGACGTGGGAAAGGTCGATGTGACCAGCCCGACATGTGTAAACGATTCCGTTCTGTTCAGTCAGGCTGAAGTAATAGCCATGCCTGCCGAGTCTTTTGGGGTCAACAAATGTGGTGCCGATGGTCGAGCTGGCGTACGAGCCTCGTCGCGGACGCGGGGGAAACACAAACCGGCGAAATACCTTCGCGGGCGAATCGGGGCCCGGATTGGACTTTGAACAGCCGCCGGAAAAAACCGACAAGGCCGCCAATACAATGAAAGCCATTTTCTGAAAACTACTATTCAACATCCGGCCATCCCAATATAGGTGTATCACGCAGGACTTTAGAATTATCGGCCTGCAAGGCACAACGCTTAATTTCAGATTGACTTTATTGACCGCTGCATTAGACTGCTGGGTTCACCATAATGTTGTAAAAAGGAACCAAATAACGCCATGAATATCAGGAACGTTGCGATTATAGCCCATGTCGACCACGGCA
>CAYSTP010000243.1:0-2591 GCA_964434085.1 uncultured Pirellulales bacterium | reverse complement strand
GCGGTTTCGGCCATATCGGAGTTGTTAAACGGCACACTGCGGGTATAATCGCAGTCTATGACGACAGAGGCTGAAAAACTGACACCTGCGATGAAGCAGTTCCACAGGTTCAAGGAGAAATACCCGGACTGCATATTGTTCTTCCGCATGGGCGATTTCTATGAGACGTTCTACGAGGACGCCAGGACGTGCTCTCGCGTATGCGGCCTGGCCCTGACCAGCCGAAGCAAAGGCACTAATCCAATCCCGCTGGCCGGTGTACCTTATCACGCGGTTGACGGATACCTCAAAAAGATGCTCCAGGCCGGCTACAAAGTCGCTGTTTGTGAACAGGTCGAAGACCCGAAACTGGCCAAGGGTGTCGTCAAAAGAGACATTGTGCGGATTGTAACGCCGGGGACGCTGACCGATGATATGCTGCTCGATGCCAAAAGCGACAATTTCCTCTGCGCTTTGAGTCTGGGAAGGAACTCAAACGCGGCCTTGAGCTGGGTCGATATCTCCACAGGACACTTTTTCGTTCAGGAAGTGGCGGAAGATAAGCTGCTCGACGAGATACTGCGATTATCTCCATCCGAGTGCCTGCTGGCAGACCGCAGGGGAGAATTGTTCGAGGCTGAAACCCGCAAAATCGCCAATCAGATTGGACAGCTTACCAACGCGACGATTACTGAGCGTCCTTCGTGGTATTTCGACCCGTACCAGGCAAGGCAAAGGCTCCTAAAGCACTTCGGCACAGCTACCCTGGAGGGATTCGGAATCGCCGACGGCGACGAGACGATATGCGCGGCGGGGGCCGTCATCGAATATCTCAATGAGACACAGAAGACAGCGCTTGCGCACATACAGAGCTTAAAGAAAATCGACCGCAAGCGGTATCTGCAGATAGATGCGACAAGTTTACAGAGCCTCGAGATTCTCCGGACTATCCGCGGCGAGAGCGCCAAAGGGTCGCTGCTGGATTGCCTGGACCAGACCCTTACGGGTATGGGGGCAAGGATGTTCCGCAACCGGCTGTGTATGCCGCTTTGCGACGTCGGCGAGATTGAGCTGCGGCAGGACATTATCGAAGAGCTTATTGAAAAAGAGAACAGACTCATCGAGATTCGCTCGCTGCTTTCGAAGATTGCCGATACCGAACGCATCGCAGCCCGGCTGAGCACGTTCAGGGCGACGCCGCGAGACCTTATTGCGCTGGTCAATACACTGCGTCAGGCGCCGGCGGTGCGAGAAGTCCTGAATGACTTCGCCGCTGACCTTGCGGTCAGGCTGGTGCAGAACTGCGACAGTATGGATGCACTCGCGGATTTACTCGAAGCGGCTATTGAACCGAACTGTCCCGCACACACAAGAGACGGCGGATTTATAAAAGAAGGATTCGACGAGCAGCTCGACCGGCTGAGGTCGATATCGAAAGACGGCCAAACATGGCTAAGTAAATATCAGATGCAGCAGTCGCAGGCTACGGGTATATCGAATCTCAAAATAGGCTATAACAAGGTCTTCGGCTACTATATCGAGGTCAACCATTCGCAGGCTGATAAGGTCCCAGCAGATTATGTCCGCAAGCAGACTATCAAGAACGCTGAACGCTACATAACAGACGAACTGAAAAAATACGAAAACGAAGCTCTCGGCGCCGAAGAAAAGGCGCTGGAGCTTGAGCAGCGGCTCTTCGAGCAGGTCAGAAGCACGGCCTGCACCTACGTCAGCCGATTGCAGCAGTTAGCTGATACCCTGGCCCGGATTGACTGCCTGAGCAGCCTGGCGTATCTTGCCAAACGCCGCGGCTATGTTCGTCCTATCGTCACCAATGGTACCGAACTGGCTATTATCGACGGTAAGCATCCGGTGCTCGCAGAGACGCTCGGCGCTGAGTTCGTACCGAATGATATTGAATTGGGCGACGGTAATGGCGACGTCGTGATAATTACCGGGCCGAATATGAGCGGCAAGAGTACATACATAAGACAAACGGCGCTTCTGGCACTGATGGCGCAGGCCGGTAGCTTTATACCCGCAAAAGAGGCACGCATAGGCGCGGTTGACAGGATTTTTACCAGAGTCGGGGCCTCGGATGAATTGACACGAGCGCAATCGACTTTTATGGTCGAGATGACCGAGACGGCGAATATACTAAACAACGCTACTAATCGCTCGCTAATAATACTCGATGAGGTTGGACGAGGTACGAGCACATACGACGGCCTGTCACTGGCCTGGGCCGTGACGGAGCACATCGCAACGAAAATAAAATGCAGGACATTATTCGCCACTCACTATCACGAACTTACAGAATTAGCTGAGCTTTTCACCAACGTCAAGAACTGTAACGTCTCGGTCCGCGAATGGATGGATGAGGTGGTATTTTTACACAAGATACTGCCCGGCGGCACCGACAAGAGCTACGGCATCCATGTTGCCCGGCTGGCAGGTATCCCAAAATCCATCCTCGAAAGAGCAAAGGAAATCCTTCAAGAACTGGAAAGCACTTTCCAGAAAGAGGCCACCGGCGAACATCTTTCGCGTCACAAGACAAAGGAAACCGACAAAGACAGCCTTTTCGTAGAGAAACACAAATCCGTTTTGGA
>CAYSTP010000242.1:0-2649 GCA_964434085.1 uncultured Pirellulales bacterium | reverse complement strand
TTCTTGTGCTTCACTTGCGTTAATCAATTGTAACTGATCCGCCCCTGAGTGCAAGTCACAACGAAAAAGCCGGCATTCCGCTTAATAAAATGATTGTAACTGATCCGCCCCTGAGTGCAAGTCACAACCAAAATCATCCAAATCAGCGATTAAAATTAGATTTGATTTAACGGGCCAAACCGCTACAATCCCTGCAGCAATACTTCGGCCTCCATAGCTTTAGCGACGGAGGCAAACGTACTAACTCTGGAGGTTGATATGCGGGTACACTTGTCTCGGCCTGATATTACCGAACAGGAAATACAGGCTGTCGTAGATGTCCTCAAAACACCGAACCTGTCACTTGGCCCCAAGCTGGGCCAGTTCGAGCAGGCCTTCGCCGATTATATCGGTATGCGCCGCGCCGTGGCCGTCAACAGCGGCACCAGCGCACTTTTCCTGTGTCTGCAAGCCATGGGAATCGGGCCGGGTGATGAAGTGATTACAACGCCGTTTACGTTTATCGCTACGTCCAACACGGTTATGATGGTCGGGGCCAAGCCGGTTTTTGTCGATATCGACCCGGTCAGTTTGAATATCGACCACGAGAAAATCGCTTCGAAGATAACCGCAAAAACAAAAGCAATTATGCCCGTCGAGGTCTTCGGCAACCCCGCCGGCTTCGACCAAATCTGCCGGACAGCATCCGAGCACAACCTGTCCATACTCGAAGACAGTTGCGAAGCGCTCGGCTCGGCGCTAAACGGCAAGAAGTGCGGAACCTTCGGCCTGATGAGTACGTTCGCATTTTATCCCAATAAACAGATTACCACCGGCGAAGGCGGGATGATTCTGACTGATGATGATAAATTAGCCGACCATTGCCGCGCGCTGCGGAACCAGGGGCGGGGCAAGGACAGCGGCTGGCTGGGCCATGAGATGCTCGGATATAACTATCGGCTGAGCGATATCAACTGTGCTCTTGGGATAGTGCAGCTTTCGCGGCTCGAAAAAATCATATCCAAACGCAAAAAAGCGGCAGGCCTGTACCAGGAGATGCTCGAAGATGAAGATAGGCTGATTGTGCCTGTCGAGGAAAACGGCTGCGATGTAAGCTGGTTCGTCTTCGTGGTCCGGCTGGGCGAAGAATACTCAAAAGCCGACCGCGACAGGGTACTCGATTTGATGCGGCAGGCCGGGGTTCAGGTGGGCGACTACTTTACGCCGGTGCATCTTCAGCCTTTTATGGTCAGGCAGTTCGGGTATAAAAAAGGCGACTTTCCGATAACAGAGCAGGTCAGCGAGCGGACGATAGCGCTGCCGTTCTATAATAACCTCAGTCGCCAGGACGCAGAAATAGTCTGCGGCGAGCTGCGGACCGCCCTGGATAAAATCTCAAAGTAGATTTGCAGAGGGCACTTTTCTTCTTATATTTATGGTAGAGGCGCCTGATACGGGTGCTCTAACAAAAAATGGTCTATCTCTATGGGGGCGGTTGCGGACTATGAGGGGATTTCGAGGCAAATTCATACTTCTTCTAATCGTCTATTTCGCCGGCTTTGCCACCGCTATCTATACGCTGGCGCCGGTGCCGGACAGCGAAAACTCAAGCCAGTCGGAACACAGCTTTGCTCACTCGGCCCTGAAAAGTGATGAGTTCGCACAGAAATTCAATGTCCAGCTTCATCGCTGCATAGACTTCATCAGGGAAAAGAGCTGCGAGGCAGGCGAATACATTAAAGAGAAAATCAACGAGCATAGGGAAAACAATTCATAACCCGTCACCCGGCCCTCGCCGCTCGTTGTGAATCGTAAAGCGTGGAATGAGGAGCGGGATTTAACAATCAAGAGTATCTCTGACTCCGCAAAGGGTCCCGGCAACCGCGTTGGCCGTGGGTGGAAAACCCACGGCCTATTTTTTTATCAGACTCAAGACTTCAGACACAAGACCAACAACTAATTGGAACCACGGATTACACGGATTACACGGATTTTTCAACAAGGTAATGCACCTTTACGCCATCTGATGAAATTCAGCACAGCACAGTAAACCATTACAGAATATGCTACACATCCACCAAGTACAAGGAGAACTATTGCCCACATTGGAAAAGGTTCGTTTTCAGTTTTCCATTGTGCAATTATCACAGTCAGAATGATGATGACCGTAAACACAACAAAACAGTTATGTGCGCGAATTGAACGCCTTTTCGTTTCCCGTGTCAAGCAGGCCCATGGAAGCCCAACCGAAACAAACTCGACGAGGGCATACCAGGGCAACATTATTTTAAGGGGGACACTGTAAAATAAGTTCAACAAAATTACAAAAAGCGTCCCTGCAATGAGCGCAAAAAGACTTATCACTATAGCCTGTTTGGCTGTCAGTGGAGGCTTCTGATTCTCCATATCGCAAGATTCCGGCAATTTTTATTCATAAGGCGCATGCTCAAAATAGGGGCGGTCCCCGGTTACTCGGTTTTTTTGCCGCTCCAGAGTCCTAATCGGTTTTCTTTGGCCTGCTTCTCTAAATAATCGAACTGTTTGGTAAACTGGAACGGCTCATACATATAATTATAAGCATACCCCTCTGCGATGAGTTTAGCGTTGACTAAGGCGCCATCTTCCAAAAAGACATATCTCAGAAGTCTATTGTATTTATCTCTGTTTGAC
>CAYSTP010000241.1:0-2665 GCA_964434085.1 uncultured Pirellulales bacterium | reverse complement strand
AACGCTGTGCTTATCTGTCACGCGCTGAGCGGCGATGCCCACGCGGCAGGTAAGAACAGTCCCGATGATAAGAAGGTCGGCTGGTGGGACCTTATGGTCGGGCCGGGCAAGGGAATAGATACAAACAAGTATTTCGTCATCTGCTCGAATTTTTTAGGCGGCTGCTCCGGCACGACCGGGCCAAGTTCCATCAATCCGGCGACCGGCAAGCCGTACGGTCTTGACTTTCCTATCATCACCATAGCCGACATGGTTAAGGTGCAAAAACTGTTGCTGGACAAGCTCGGCATCAGGCAGCTTTTGGCGGTCATCGGCGGCTCGATTGGGGGGATGCAGGTCCTGCAGTGGACAATTGATTACCCAGATTTTGTCAGGGCAGCAATACCGATTGCGACCACAAGTCACCTCGGCGCACAATCGATAGCCTTTGATGCGGTCGGCAGAAACGCGATACTTGCCGACGGCAAATTTGCGAACGGCCAATACCATGACGGTCCCGGGCCTAACCAGGGCCTAAGCATAGCACGCATGATAGGCCATATAACGTATCTTTCCGAGGAAGGGATGCGAAGTAAGTTCGGACGCGAACTGCGAAACGCCGAGAATTACAGCTACGACCTCGGCTCGGAATTCGCCGTTGAAACTTACCTGGATTATCAGGGCGCCAGCTTCGTCGAGCGCTTCGACGCCAACAGCTATCTATACATAACCAAGGCCTCGGATTATTTCGACCTTGGCCGGGCCTATGGCGGCCTGGCTAAGGCCTTTGCCGAAACGCAGTCGAGGTTTCTGGTGGTGAGCTTCAGCAGTGACTGGCTGTTTACACCGGACCAGTCTGAGCAGATTGTCAATGCACTGGTGGCCAATCGCAAAGACGTCAGCTACGCCAACATCAAATCATCCTACGGACACGACGCGTTTCTGCTGGAGACCGACAGACTCGGCAGGCTTATTTCGTGTTTCCTCGAAGCGACCTACAGACCTGACGCCACCCGCAAGTGTAGTCCCGCCGACCGGCAAAAATCTACCGACCTCGGCTGGCGAACCAGAATCGACTATGAGCTTATCGAGTCCCTTATAGAACCGCACAGCGGTGTACTTGACGTGGGCTGCGGTGATGGCGAGCTGCTTGCCCGGCTGACGGTGGATAAAAACATCCGGGGCGAAGGCATCGAGCTTGAGCACGATTCGGTCCTCGATTGTGTATGCAGGACCCTGCCCGTAATCCAGTACGATATCGAACGAGGACTGGGTGCATACGAAGACAAGAGCTTCGACGTGGTCATCCTGTCACAGACGCTGCAAACGCTGAAAGACCCGAAGAAGGTCTTTCTTGAAATGCTGCGGGTGGGTAAGAAAGTAACCGTCAGCTTTCCTAATTTTGCACACTGGCGATGCAGGCTGCAATTGCTCATCAAAGGCAAAGCACCGGTGACACGGGAACTGCCTTTCGGCTGGCACGACTCACCGAACATCCACTTTCTTTCACTAAAGGATTTCGAGCGGTTCTGCAAAGAATTGGGTGTGGCCATAGAAAAAAGAATTCCATTAGTAGAATACAGGCCCAGCCCTGTTCGTTTGGCCCCTAATTTCTTCGCCGAACAGGCGATATATGTCACGAGCAAACCGTAACTGCCGCCCTACCGCCCCGGCTCCGACGCGCTGGGCCGTGACAAGCCTGCCGGGGCCACACAGTAAATATAGATAAGCGGCTCGGCGCCGGTGTTTTTGATATCGTGAAGCGTCTGTGGAGGGATATAAGCGACTTTACCAAAGCCTACATCGAAAGCGTCGCTTCCTTCGATAACCGCTCGGCCGCAACCGGCCAGAAAGACAAGTAATTCTTCGCGTTCTCCTGTACTATGCTGGCCGCAACTCTCTGCCGGCTTAAGATACACCCTGCCGGATTTCATTCCACAGGTCTGCGGTTCGCCAGGCAGTAGTCTCTGAAATTCGCATTTATCGTTCAAATCAACAACAAACGGTTTTTTGCCCATTTTCCCAAGGCCTCAAACATGTAAGTATTACTCCAGTCAGCACTGATAAGAAATTTATTTAATTTTGTCAATATTAAGCTTGCTATAGTAGCACGAATTACATATTCTTATGCGCCGATAATTTGCTGACTAAGTTTGGAGATATACGCTGATGAGCGAAAGACTGATGTTAGTGACAGCGATTCTCACACAGATTCTCAACGTCTGCGCAACTGCATCACATGAATCGGAGCCCAACCGGAATTACTTTGAGACCCTTATGTGTCACAGGGACGCCCTTGCCGACGACGGCATCGAGTTTGTCGCAGGTCTGACCGGTATATATCAGCAGAACGTACGCGGCGGATTGAGCACACACAGGCGTGCGGGACGCTTCTCGGGAAGTTACGACCTTGAACTGTCAATCAACTCGGAAAAAATCTTCGGTTTTGAAGGAGGCTATTTCTTCCTGCACGGCGAGGGGTCGTGGTCGAAACACGGCGGAATTGATGAGCCGTCTGTAGGCAGTGCCTTCGGAGTCAACGGCGACGGCGCCCCGCGACGGTCGCTGGACCTGGTCGAATTCTGGTACGAGCATTCGTTTATGGACGGAAAATTACTCCTGCGACTGGGCAAAATAGATTTGACCGGGGGATTCGAGTGCCGCGGCTGTCCGGTTTCGTTCGACG
>CAYSTP010000240.1:0-2736 GCA_964434085.1 uncultured Pirellulales bacterium | reverse complement strand
TTCAAGGTTCAACTGCTTAGCCAGCTTAGCAGATTCGACTGCGGTTATCCCGCAATCGACGGTTATCATAAGCCGGGTTCCCGAGCCAGCGATGGATTCGACGGCCTGGCGGTTCAGGCCGTAGCCTTCGTCGATTCGGTGAGGAATGTAATAATCGACGTCGCCGCCAAGAATCTGCATCAGGTGCCACAAAATAGAAATGCCGGTTATACCGTCAGCATCGTAATCGCCGTAAACGGTTATCCTCTCTTTTTCCTCGATGGCTTTTTTAATTCTTTGGACGGCTTTTTCGGCGCCGGGCATCCGCTGCGGCGTGATTAGCTCACTGAGTCTTGGTCTTAGAAACGCAGAGGCCTGTCGAATGTCAACTATGCCGCGGTTGATAAGGACCTGGGCAACTACGGGAGATATTTTCAGGCAATGCGCAAGCTGGTCACGGCGATTATCAACGGGGCTGATAACCCATTGTCTGGCCGAGCTTTTAAGGGCCGACCTGCCGCGTTTGGTATTACTTTGCATCCCTGCAACAAGCTGCATCTGGTATGCCCACCTGTGATAATCTGCAAATCCTTTTTGCGAACAAACCTTTATACCAGAATCACCGACGGGATTTCAAGAGTTATGTGCATAAACGAGAAGTTTATTCGGCGGTGAGGATTGTCTGGAGGAGCTGGTCAAAATCGGGGTATTCGACCAGCCACCACTTGACTAATTGGCCGTCTTTTAGCAGGAAAATGAGCGGGCTTTCAAAAATCCAGTCCCTGCTTTGGTCAAGTTTTCCGACCGATGCGGTAGTATCGGCAGGGACGGGGTCCTGGTCATCAGGGCCAAATGGCGGGCCTTTGATAAAGGCAAATTGAATCTGCTCATCGGCGGCAAGCTGTTTGCTGTATTCGCTATATAACGGTATTGCGACGGCGCAGTCGGGGCAGTCATAGTGATAGAAGAGGACTATCCTTACACCGCTGAGCAACTGCTCGGCGATATCTACGTGGTTGAGCATAAGCTGCCAGTCGGGCAAATCGGCCTCGTTCGGCTCGGCCGCCGTCTGCTGAGCAGGCATATTCGGTTCAACAATCGACGCCGGCCCCTGCTTACCATTTGCAGTGGCAGACAGATTTGGTTCTATATTGGGGTCGACTGCAATGGGAACCTGGTCAGGTTTTGTGTTTGGATTAATCTGCCAGTTGCCGGGATTGATAACGAGGTATGTCTCGCCTCGGTCGGGCGGTTTGTTAAAGGCCAAAGTGGGAACAAGTGCTCCGAGAAACAAAGAGGCGGGAATGGCAACGGCCAGGCAGTGAAAGGGATGCGGCCAGGGCGGCGGCAGAAGTTTTTCGCCTCTCGGAAAGAAAATCAGAAGCAAGATAAATAGCGGTATGTCTATAGCTAAGAGTGTTATCCATGGATTGACGGATACCCTGCCGAAGCAGCCGCAGGACAGCTCGCCGACGGCGGCTTTGTAGGCTGTTACGCCAACAAAGAAGCCGAATGAAAGCACCGCGAAGAGCCAGCCTGCCTTTCTGAATAATCCCGAGACCAGCCAGATACCCAGGGCCATCTCCAGCGGGACTGCTATAAGGAAGAAATGCCACGATTCCCACAGGCCTTTGCTGACAATCGGCTCAGTGAGCATCTGCTGGGCCTTGAGGGCTGATGCTCCGATGAGCAACAGGCCTGTGACGGTCATTACTATTCTATTGGCGATTTTCATAACAGATGATTAACCACGAATCAACACGAACAAACAAAGAAGTAAAAACTTAAAACCCACAAGGATTCATTATATCAGATAAGGATTTAGAAAACAACTATGACAAAGAGAAAGGAAATATTCCTTTAAAACAAGGCAAATTTCCACAGGCCGATATTAATTCCGGTTATCGTTTTTTAAGGCGCCTACGGTAAGGGTCCCACAACAATCTTCACGATTGCTCGCCTTATACCTGATTAGTTTCGGTTCAAAACCAGACCGGTACAGCTCTTTCAGAATATCTTTCCAATGTCCGATATAGCGTGTCGGGAGATAGGGTTCGCCATTGAACATTGATAAACCTTTATAGCCTTTCTTATCGAAAGGCAGATAAATTACCTTCTTAACAATCTTCTGGTCTTTGTACAACTCCAGCAGCCTTTTTCTATTAATCGGCCCGCACATTGTTAATAAAATAAAAATGCCGTCGTTCTTCAAAACCTTAAATACGTTACGGAAATATGCCTTTCTATCCTTCGCATCAGTAATGCAGTGCAGACACAGACCGTCAATTACAATATCAAACCGGCCGAGGGCTCTCTTATTTAAATTACAGACATCGCCCTGTATGAATTTGATATCAAGGCTCCGGGATTGCTCCCTGGCCATGGCAATTGCCGTTTTACTAATATCAACACCGACTCCGGTGAATCCTCTTTCGCAAATATGTCTCAACAGCGGTCCGGTCCCGCAGCCAAATTCAATTACCCTGCCTTTTGGGGGAGCCCACGGCTGAGCAAGAACGTCCTTTAAAAATCTTCTCGTTTCAGGTATGCATGACACGACGGTTTTTGCGCCACCCTTTTGCCCCCAGGTGTGAATGCCTTTCTTTCGCATCTTCTGATATACAACTTCATGGCCTTCGTATGCTTTTTTCATATCATGTACTTTTTCAGTGCCGTATTAAAACGCAGTTTTTTTATTTGCTGCCGGAATCAGGCGCGCATATAAAGGCCGCCGTTTACGGCGATGTACTCGCCGGT
>CAYSTP010000239.1:0-2738 GCA_964434085.1 uncultured Pirellulales bacterium | reverse complement strand
GGGCGATTCGATTTACAGTCTCTTCGAGGCAAGGTTGTATCCGGTGTCGTAAAAGCCGCCAAATCAGCTCGGACAAAGGTTGTCGTCATCGCCGGCAGAGTCGCGCTTTCAAGACAACAGTGGCGGGATTTCGGAATTACAGATGCAATTGGTATCACAGAAGAAACAATGAATCTGGATTATGCGATTGCAAATACAAAAAGTTTATTAGCCGATACAGTAAGAAAATTCGCTCTTACAAATCTCAGATAGCAATCTGCCGATTTGAATAAACCTCTCGCAGCCCCCAAAGCTTCGTTGCATATCGAGGCATTTTCTGTTAACATTCCCAACTAATCGTAAAACGGTTGCGGTTACGCAGCTTGTATCGGTTGCGTTGAACGTCGGTCGTCATTTAATACGCAACCGTCCGACGATTGACGAAACGAGCAACGCAGCCGATGAACGAAACACGTTTGAAATTAGGAAAAGGGCAGTTATGTCGATTAGCGCCGAGAAGAAAGCAGAACTGGAAAAGATAGCAAGAAAGCTGCGATATGATATTGTGATGATGATTGGGGCGGGCAAGCCCGGCCATCTGGGCGGCTCGTGCTCGATTGCGGATATTGTTGCAGTGCTTTACTTTCACAAGATGCGGCATAATCCGAAGGAGCCGAAATGGCCTGACAGGGACAGGCTGTTATTGAGCAAAGGCCATGCCGCGCTGACACAGTATGCGGCCTTGGCAGAATGCGGCTATTTTCCGAAGAAAGAATTAGATGCTCTAAAGGAGCTCGGCGCGATTCTCCAGGGACATCCTGAGATGTTAAGAGTGCCGGGCATCGAAGCGAACACCGGCTCACTTGGACAGGGGCTTAGTGTTTCCTGCGGAATAGCATTGGCGGGGAAACTCGATAAAAAAGATTATACTGTTTATTGCATATTAGGAGACGGAGAGATTGCCGAGGGGCAGATATGGGAGGCCTCGATGACGGCGGCTTTTTATAAGCTGGACAACCTTGTGGCCATTCTGGATAAAAACGGTGTTCAGGCTACTGGCCCTGTCGCAGAACGCTACGACACTAATCCGCACGCTGAAAAATGGAAGGCATTCGGCTGGCATGTGCTGGAAATCGACGGGCACAATATCGAGCAGATAGTCGATGCGCTGGATGAAGCTGATAAAGTAAAGGAAAAGCCGGTGATGATTGTCGCTCATACCGTCAAAAGCAAGGGGGTGCCTTTTGCCGAGGGTAAGGCAGAGTTCCACCATGGAATAATGACAGAGCAGCAATTTGAAACAGCACGCAAGCTGTTCGAAGAGTGAGGATATGTGTAAATGAATAAGCAGAACTGCAGAGTAGTGTATGGCGAGACGCTTGTAGAGCTGGGCAGAGTAGATGAGAGAATAGTGGCGTTGGATGCAGACCTCAGTAGATCCACAATGACCCGTCTTTTCGAGCAGGAGTTTCCCGAGCGTCACTTCGAGATGGGAATCGGAGAGCAGAATATGGTCTCTGTCGCGGTCGGTTTGGCATTGAGCGGCAAGATTGCGTTTGTAAATTCCTTCGCTGTCTTCGCGGCAGGGCGGCCTTATGAGCAAATTCGCGTTAGTGTATGTATCGGCAAAGTAAACGTTAAGATTGTCGGTTCAAGCTGCGGGATTTCGGATTTCGGAGACGGAGCAACCCATCAGAGTATTGAAGATATTGCTCTTATGCGGGCGATACCCAATATGACTATTCTGTCTCCCGCCGACGGCATAGAGACAAAAAAGATGGTCAGGGCGGCTATCGAGTACGAAGGCCCTATATATATGCGCATCAATCGCAATGAAGTACCGGACGTTACCGATGAAAATCAGGAATTCAAAATCGGCAAACTGTCGGTGATACGGCAAGGTTCGGATGTCACCGTCTTTGCCCACGGTTATATGGTCTATAAAGCACTTGAAGCCGCCAAGGTTCTGGAGAAACAGGGTGTATCCCTGCGGATTGTCAATGTCAGCACCTTGAAACCGATTGATGAGCAAGCCATTAAAGAATTGGCAGATGGAGTAAAAGGAATTGTAACAGTCGAGGAGCATACAATAATCGGCGGACTTGCCAATATAGTTACTTTTATACTCAGAGGCAGGGCAATACCAATAGAGGCCGTCGCCATACAGGATTGTTTTGGTCAGTCGGCGCTGGACTATGAACAACTGCTGGAACATTACGGCCTAACTGATACCGCGATTGTCAAGGCTGTACAAAAGGTTTTGGAGTAGCCGGAGATATTGATTTATGAAAACAATGAAGGCCGTAGTCAAATATGATAACGTGGCCAATGCGACAGAACTGCGGGAAGTGCCGGTTCCAAAAATTGGCCCGACTGATGTTTTAGTAGAAGTGGCATACGTCGGCATCTGCGGCACCGACCCGCATATGCACAAAAACACGGTACTGTTCGATTTTAACTGTCCTTTTATTTTAGGACACGAATTCGCGGGCACGATTGTTGAGGCTGGTGAACAGGTAAGCGGATTCAAAGTTGCAGACCGAGTTACATCTGAAACACATGCAGACTACTGCGGTCATTGCACTCTCTGCCGAACTAATAATTATCACATCTGCAAAGAACGTAAAGGTTTTGGTTTTCATCTTGATGGGGCATTTACCAAATATGTCAAGGTGCCGAGCAGGATTCTGCACAGGGTCCCGGACAACGTTTCGCTAAAGGCGGCTTCGGTAACCGAGCCGTTATGTGTGGCCTATAAG
>CAYSTP010000238.1:0-2750 GCA_964434085.1 uncultured Pirellulales bacterium | reverse complement strand
TTGTTTGATAAAATGTAAACTTAGGCAACTTAAAATTGACCAGAACTTCTATAACCATGAATTTTAATACCTCTGCGCTCTCTGCGACCTCCGCGGTTAAATACTTAGTGTTAATTAGTGTTAATTCGTGGATAAAAACAACTTTTTTGAAAAAACGAACCCAATTTTTCCCTGTTTTTAAGCCAAAAACCGCGATTCGCCCAAAAAACGAACCCAAAACGAACCCAATTCAAACCCAAACGAACCCAATTTTATCACGGCGAAGCGCAGCGAAGACAGATCGAACCCAAAACGAACCCAAACTTATACCGTTTGGGCAATCTGGGCAATTTTTTACCCGCCGCTCCGTATGGCGGATCGGGCATCAAGAATCCGGAATCAAGTATCGAGAATCAGGTATGTAGAATCCAGCATCAAGTATCCAGCATCCAGCATCCAGAATCTTATGTGATGAGTTTTCGTTTTTCTCGGCGGTATTGGAGGGTACAATGCGGAGCACGGATGACAGAAGACAGAGGACGGAAAATGGAGGTCAGAATTTGGGAAATCGGGTTATCAGGGAAACAGGGTGGAGGTATCAGAAAATCAGGTAATCAGGTGAACACCATGCGAAATGTACACAAGTACCCAGCTATTAAAAAAAGGAACCGCCGGTTTTAACGAGCGGTTCCATAACTGGTCTTTATATACGATATTTAGCTCAGCTATTTTATGCCAATATCGTGAGGCACTTCAACCACGGAAGTACAGATACGCCGCAATAATAATGGCTAACACTACCACCGAGAAAATCACATCCGTTGCGGTCCAGCTTGCTCGTGATTTCTGCCTGTCCTCGTCACTTTCGGTGCCGTAAGTAAGACCCCTGATTTTCTCGTAATTCGGTTTCTCAGTCGCGTAACTGACCAGAATCATAACCGCCGCACAGACAATCAGGATAAGTATGCTGTAATACTGGAAGAAGATATTGTTCATAATCCAGAAAAACGACCCTTCAGAATAATGGAAGTCCTTCATCAGCTTCACGGGCGTATCAATCGCCAGGCGAATCAGCCCCATAATGAAACCGATAATCAGCGCCGCTAAGCATCCCTTGCCGTTTAGGCGTTTCATAAACACGCCTAAGAAGAACACCACGAAAATCGGCGGTGCCAGATACCCCTGAATCGTCTGGAGATAATCATACAGGCCCTTTCCTCCACGAATCACCGGTATCCACAATAAGCCGATTACTACCATTGCCGTCGTCGCGATGCGACCCATCCAGACAAGCTGGTGCTGCGACGCGCTCGGCTTGAACTTACTGTAAAAATCGATTGTGAACAAAGTTGAGGACGCGTTAAACGTGCCCGCTAACGAGCTCATAAGGGCTGCCAATAGTCCCGCCACGACCAATCCCCGCACACCGATTGGCAGGACGGTTGCGACTAACAGCGGGAATGCCTTTTGGCACTGGTCTCTAACGATTTGGCCGTCGGGACTGAATAGTGTCTGCTGTATTGTTTCGATTTTTCCGCTTTTGGCCAATGCGAAGCAAATCATTCCCGGTATAATGAATATGAAGACCGGCAGGAGCTTCAAAAATCCCGCGCAAATCGAGCCGCGTCTTGCCTGCTGCTCATTCGGCGCCCCCAGCGCCCTCTGCACGATGTATTGGTCCGTGCACCAGTACCACAGGCCGATGACGGGAGCGCAGAAGAGCATTCCAATCCAGGGATAGTTGTCGTTGAAATACCAGGCCATCCGGGTCGGTTCGCGGACAGGGGCCCAGGTTGCAGCCATTCCGTGCGGGACGAGGGGTTTCCAAAGATTGAACATCTCGCCGCCGACGACGTTGCGTAATTCGCCCCAGCCGCCTAAAGCCTGCAGGCCGAAATATGTAACGAGGGCAGAACCGACGACCAAAATGACAGTCTGGATTACATCATTATAGGCGACGGCGCGCAAGCCGCCGAGAATTGTATATAGGCCCGTCAAAATAACCACGAGCACCGAGCCGACCCAGAAGCTGTCGAAACCCATAAAGGTTACGTCTGGCAACAGGACGCTGAAAACGACTCCGCCGGCGAAAATGCCGACGGCGATTTTGGTAAGGACGTAAGCAACTAATGAAATCAGCGAAAGAACCCATCGGGCGGTGGGGGTGAATCTCCTTTCGAGAAACTCAGGCATAGTAAAGACGCGCGAGCGCATATAAAACGGGACCATCACCCAGCCCAGCACCAAAAGACACCAGGCGTGCAATTCGTAGTGAGCCATAGCGACACCGTCGGTGCAGCCGGAACCGGCCAGGCCGACTAAATGCTCTGAGCCGATGTTGGAGGCGAAGATTGACGCCCCGACGACGAACCAGCCGAGGTTTCGGCCGGCAAGGAAATAGTCGTCGGCGGTGTCTTTGCCTTTGAGGACGACCCACCAAGTGACGCTAAGAATGACTGCGAAGTATGCTGCGACGGTGAGCCAGTCGAACGTTCCTAAAGTGCTTACTGCTAATAGTTCAAGTCCTGCCATTTCTTAGTCCTTTCCATAGAAATATCAGTTTCCACATTCTTCCTGAGCCGATTTATTTTGCCGAAAATTTGTGAATCGTCGTAGTCTGATATATCTGACCGGGAAGCAGAACAACTGAAGGAAAGTTCGGTTTGTTTGGAGAGTCCGGATAGTGCTGTGTCTCCAGGCAGAAACCCGAGCGGTTCCCATATACTTTACCGTCCTTTCCGGTCAGCGTACCGTCGAGAAAATTGCCGCTG
>CAYSTP010000237.1:0-2771 GCA_964434085.1 uncultured Pirellulales bacterium | reverse complement strand
GTCCGATATTGCCCAGCGCCGAGAACATGCCCGACAGCGATTCCCACGGCCCGTGTCTGCTGAACAGGGCCGTGACGGCGCCGCCGACAAGCAGAAACACAATCCAGGTAAAAAACAATGCCGAAACCCTGTGGACCTCGTCGGCAGGCACCGGCTTATTGTCAATTGTCAAAGGGGAGACGGCCCTGGGTGAAGTTCTGATTTTGAACAGCTCCCGCATCATAAGACGGTTCAGGATGGCTACCCGCAGCACCTTGAAGCCGCCGCCCGTCGAGCCTACACAGCCGCCTATTACCATCATTATCAGGAACAATTGCTTTGATACCGCGCCGAAGAAGTCGCCTCCAATGTCTTTTGTGCCGAATCCGGTGGTCGTCA
Organism: uncultured Pirellulales bacterium; assembly: GCA_964434085.1. Classification (GTDB taxonomy): domain Bacteria; phylum Planctomycetota; class Phycisphaerae; order Sedimentisphaerales; family Anaerobacaceae; genus JBBABK01. The sequence continues at coordinate 2,393 of CAYSTP010000237.1, read as the reverse complement.
GGATGCCGATGACCTGAAATATAGTTGTCCGAAAAATCTCCTCGAACTCAGCCAGAGTCATTTGGCCGCCTTTAGTGAATAACTGAGCCAGGGCGCCGCTCTTATGCATATGGTCTATAATTATTATGCCCGTAAAGGCCAGTATCATTCGCCACCAGTATCTGACCTCGATGTTGTCCCAGAGCGCCCTGATGTCACCGGTCAGCACCCGATAGTGGACGAGGAAATTGATTCCGCCGAGCATCATGAAGAAAGTCACGGTGTATTCAATTATCTTATAATGTGGATGGCCGGCCTGGCGATAAAACTCGATGCTGGCGTCATGTGGTGAATAGCCGCCTGTCGAAAGTGTGGTAAGTGCGTGACATATCGAGTCGAATATCGGCATTTTTTCCAGTGCATAAGCTGTTGCGGCAAGCACGGTAAACAGCGTGTATATGAGCCACAGGAGTTTGAGTGTGCTGAACAGCCCCGGCCTCGGCCGACCGGATGAGATTTTGTGACTTTCGGCACCGAACAGATGATGTGCTCCGCTGCCGTAGGTGACCACCAGGAAGAAAGACAATATACCGATGCCGCCGAGCCACTGTGTCAACGACCGCCAGAAGAGAATACTCTGAGGCATAGCGTCGAGGTTTGAAAATACGGTGATTCCGGTGGTGGTAAAGCCGCTCATCGCCTCGAAGTAGGAATTCAGATAGCCCTGGCCCAGGCCGATGACGAAAGGTACGGCCCCTATGCCGGATGCGACCAGCCAGCTTATCGCGCACAGCAGCATAGAGCCTGTCGTATCGAGCGGCTTGGGCCTGAACAGCCGCATCAGCAGGAATCCGAGCAGCAGCGAACCTGCCGCCGGCACCACGAATGCAAGAAGTGTTCTCCAGCTCTCGGTGTCACTGTGCCAGTTCAGTGATACGAATACAAGCGGTATCAGCAGCAGGGCCGACAGGACGAGCAGCAGACTGCCTGTGAGGTTCAATATGCAGTGTACTCTCTGGAATCTTTCTCGCATTGTGTATCAGGAATCAGCCAGTGACTCGCCTTTTAAAACCGGAAATAAGAAGCCTTGTGTCGTCCACGTAAGAATCGGCAAAAAGGGGTGCTGTCTTGAGCTTATATTAGCGGACGTTGGCGACGTCTGAACGGCGGCTTGATGATTCCCGGCGGCGTTGCTGGCATCTATTCATCAAGACCAGGCCGGATGAAGGCGCGGGCGTCCGGAAAGGTATTCTCGGTGGTTGTGCCAAGCCGTTGTAAATCGACCAGAATCGACAATAATTTCCCCTCGTGTTCCGGGAAGTGTTCGAGCAAGCGGCCCCAGGCACTGATAGAACGGTCTATCGCTTCAAGAGCCACCTTTGCTGAACCATTGGCGTCATACATTTCGATATCATCTTCGTCCCTGCGAAACAGGCCGTGCAATGCACGGGTCAGTTTGACGTATATGAAGTGCTGGTACCATTGTATCACTTCGATTGCGTCCGATATGTTCCTGGCCTCGCCCAACGAGTCACAACCCGGTAGGGCCATCTCCAGACTGCTCTGCAACTGGTGTTGTTTTTCTTCGAGCAGGCCCTGCGAAGTTTCAAGCCAGTTTTTAACGCGAGCCGCGTATTCCTTTGCCGCTTTTGAGCATGGATGACTTTGGGCTTTAGCGTCTATTTGACGTCGTTCTCGTTCAATCTCTTCGTGGTCGATATCATCAAGGTCGATGCCCATTTCTTCGGCGTGCTCTTTGACCATTTGCAGGGTGACTGAAAAGACCTCGTGCAGCTTGTCCCAGAATTTCTGGTTTTCTATGTCTTTGCTTTCGGGGGTATCGAAGTGGTCTTCGGACAATTCGTAATTCATACATTTGGCTGTAAACCGGCATCTCTCACACCAGCGGTCACAGTAATTATGGATTCCTGAAATAAAACGACCGCTTTTTATTAGCTTATCGATTCGTTCTTTATTGAATGCGCACATTTGATTATAGTCGTTTGTTCAGATATAAACTTTGTCCATCATGCGCGGAAAGGCGATGCACTGCCGGATGTGTCTTTCGCCGGTGAGCCACGCTACCGTCCGCTCGACTCCCAGGCCGAAGCCCCCATGGGGCACCGAGCCGTATTTGCGCAGGTCGAGATACCAGGAGTAATTTTCCGGCGTAAGGTTTTGTTCCCTGATTCTCGTCAACAGCGTATCGTAATCATCCTCACGCATGGAGCCTCCTATGATTTCGCCGAACCCCGCCGGCGCCAATAAGTCGAAATTCCGGACAACCTTGTTATTTTCAGGGTCGGTCTTCATATAAAAGGCCTTGGCCTGTTTCGGATAGTGGGTGACAAAAACGGGTTTATCGTGCATCTGCGAGATGATGGTCTCATCCGAGCCGCCGAGGTCTTTTCCCC
>CAYSTP010000236.1:0-2784 GCA_964434085.1 uncultured Pirellulales bacterium | reverse complement strand
AGTGTGTTTATCAACGATGACGAGCCGGGGCTGCATCAGGATTTCGAGGTCTGGCTGGAGAAGCTGGCGCCGGAGAAGCCGTATTCGCAATATCACCACAACAACGGTGAAGACAACGCTGACGCACATCTGAAGCGCACAATTATGGGCCGAGAGGTTGTGGTGGCGGTGACGGACGGTAAGCTGGACTTCGGACCGTGGGAACAGATTTTCTACGGCGAGTTCGACGGCAAGCGAAAGAAAAGGGTCCTGGTGAAAATAATCGGCGAATAATCGGAGCGGTGCGGCGATTTGAATCTGTTAGTTTTTTTAGTTCAGGCGTTTGTAATTTCGTTGTCGGGCGTGATGGCGCCGGGGCCGGTGACCGCTTCGGCGGTAGCATTGGGTTCGCGAAACCGCTTTGCGGGGGTGCTCATCGGTATTGGGCACTGTATTATCGAATTACCATTAGTGGTTCTGTTGATACTGGGACTGGGGGCGTTTTTCGAATCAGAAACGGCTCAGGTGATAATCGGTTTCGGCGGCGGGTTGTTTTTGCTTTTTATGGCGGTCGGGATGTTTCGGGACATAAAAAAGGTCGGCCTGGAACGGCAGGAGGTCAAGAGCAGCGACCCTGTTCTGGCGGGGATTATGCTGTCGGGAAGCAATCCTTATTTTCCCTTGTGGTGGCTGGCCGTGGGGCTCAATCTCGTTATGCGGGCCTCGCAGTTCGGGGTGTACGCAATTGTGCTGTTTGCGTTGATACACTGGCTGTGCGACTGCGTGTGGCTGCAGATTTTGTCCTGGGCGAGCTACAAGGGGACCCGTATTTTCGGAGTCAAAGGGCAGGGGGTAGTGTTAGGGGTATGCGGGGCGGCGCTGGCGGCGTTTGGCTGTCTTTTTTTGTGGAACGGCGGAAAAACTTTGCTGAGCTAAACAAGACGTTAGGCGGAGGTAAAATCAGTGGGCGTGTCAAATCGGCATTATCAATACTGATATGCGGGTTTGGCGGTTCCAAAGCGGCGAGGAGAAGGTTTGCAACTGAACTTCTAAAAAAATCTTTAAAAATTTCCGGGCTAACGCACCGAAAACGGCTTGGCCGATAATTTCAGTATATGAATGTACGGTTGAAGTCATCCGTTCTCCGTCCCTCAGGGACTTCCGTCTTCGTTGCGACTACGCCGGACAGGTCGGGGGCAAGGCCGTGGAAATAAAGACATTCCTTGTACAGATGTTGTTGACGGTTGCAGGGGCGTACCTGCAGCCGCTGTATCCCTCGGAGATGTACAACTACTTTGAGAAGGAAGCATTAGGGCAAAGTTGGAGGCCGCGACGTGATCACGGCAGCCTATGCATCAGGCCGCCGCCTCTGTAAGAGGCGGCGTAAAGGATTACATATCAATAATTAGACTTTTCCAAAGCCCTGATTGTACACGAGGTGCAATTGGGGTTTTTATTTGGGGGCTGAGGGTAGAGGCGGAAGAGGTAAAATACTCTTTGACGGGATGGCCGGTTTGTATTATCTATGGTCGCCGAATAATTGTCGGGTTGCAGGGGAAACAAACTTGAACAAGGACACCGTAAAAAAAAGGCTGGCGGGCAGGTTCATTGTACTGGACGGGCCGGACGGCTGTGGGAAGAGCACGCAGGTCAAGCTGCTCGGGCAGTGGCTGGCGAAAAAGGATGTCAAGTACCAGCTTCTGCGCGACCCGGGGACGACGGCGATAGGAGAAAAGATTCGGCAGGTGCTGCTGAGCGTCGAGCATTCGGCAATGACGACCGAAACAGAAGTTTTGTTGTATATGGCGGCGAGGGTCCAGCTTTGGCACCAGGAGATTGCACCAGCCCTGAAACAAGGCAAATGTGTGGTGCTGGACAGGTGGCTGTCGAGCACGTGCGCGTATCAAGGCTGGGCGGGCGGCTTCGGCATAGAAAGGGTTATAAGAATCGCCGAAAATTGTCTCGAACGTCCCTGGCCTGATTTGACCGTGATACTCGACGTGGATTTGGAAACTGCGGCAGCAAGATTGAGCCGTGACCTCGACAGGATGGAGCAGAAAGGCGACGGGTACCATCAAAAAGTAAGACAAGGTTTTTTGAAATTAGCAGACGGACGCAAAGATTTTGTTGTAATTGACGCAGCAGAATCTTTAGAAAGGGTTCACCAGCAGATAATCGAGAATCTTGTTAATACCTGACCTGGTTGCGAGTCAGAAAAGTATTTTGAAAAAAGACTAGAATTTTATTGAACTGCCGTGTTTTTAGGGGTATATTATTAAATGCCCGAGTAGGTGAACGTCGGCTCCAAGCCGTGTGGTCGGGTGGCTTGACCGCCTGGCCCTAGCCTGCTACGGGTTTTATTTTTTTCAACTCAAGCGGATTCGCGTCACTGTACCACTGCCCATAGGGTTTGTTTCTCTTGTCGTCCAGGTCCATAATAAGTCTGTAATCTTTTGCAATAAGGTTAAAAAAGCGGTCTTCACCTCGTTCATACAGGCGTTGCAGCGCCCAAAGATAATAGTCAATTACCTAAAGTCCGGCATATTCAGAAGGGTAGGCCGGCAGAATGGAAGTCTTACTTGCAGCGTCAATACCTGTAGACCTTTCAAAGTTCTGCTTTGCTTTGTCTATAGCTTTTTCCAAAGCGTGAAGGCGGACAGACTTGCCTCTTCTGGCAAAGACAATAGTGTTCCTGTCGGCCTTGTGCAGGAGGTTTTTAAATAATCTTTTCACGAGGTCATCGTAAAAATCATCAAATCGGATTTTTTCTCCTCTACGGTGCAGCGCCTGCGCCATATTAACCAT
>CAYSTP010000235.1:0-2792 GCA_964434085.1 uncultured Pirellulales bacterium | reverse complement strand
ACAATAGCTCGAGATATTTCTTCGGCATATCGTATTTCGAGCATATCTGCTCTATTTTTATATACCCGTCCTTCTCATGCCGGGCGATATATAGCAATGCCAGAATCGAATATTCGCTTTTGGTGGTCAGCTTCATTTTAGCACCCTTTTATCAAGTCTATTATGTCTATTAGTATAATAGACAAGTCATGATAAAATCAAGTAAAAAATTAAAATTTTTTTGAAAAAAAGCGGGCCTGCTCAGCGGCTATGGGCCGGGTATGTGATGAACAACCGCATTCAAAGCGTGTTTGACAGCGTCGAGTGTATGTTGTATTATCCCCGCTCTGGTCGCCCGACCGGCCCGGGCGTAACCTGTTATTGTTCGACCTTTGGCCGATATTCGGGCATGGAAATGGAAATTAAACCGTTCAGGGCATACAGGTACAACAAAGCCGTTGTAGGTGACGTGGGTGCTTGCGTCGCACCTCCCTATGATGTTATAAGCGACCAGCAACAGCAGCAGCTTTACCAAAGCAGCGATTATAATATAGTCCGAATCATAAGGCCTAAAGCTCGGCCTGGAGACAATGACAAAAACAATGTCTATACCAGAGCCGCCGGATATTTCAACGACTGGATAAAGCAGGGGGCCCTGAAGCTGGACGCGGATGAGGCTGTCTATGCTTATGTTCAGGACTTCGAGCTTGCAGGGGCCTGGTTCCAGCGATTCAGTTGTATTACCCTGGGCAGGCTTGAACCCTTCGGAAAGACCGTTCGCGCCCACGAAAACACGATGCTCGGCCCGCGAGAAGACCGGCTTGAGCTGAAAAAAGCTACTGCCGCCGACTTCGGTCTGGTCTTTTTGCTCTACGAGGACCCCAGCCATGTCGCCGACAACATCGTTGAAAAGACTATTAGCAACGAGCCTCTTGTTGATTTCACCGATGAGCAAAATGTCAGGCATCGTCTTTTTCCCATCACGACCCCCGAAGAGATTTCTTCTGTAGTCGACATGATGAAAGACAAGGCCTGCATTGTTGCCGACGGTCATCACCGCTACGAAACCGGCCTGGCTTATCTTGAGCTGACCGGCAACCCATCAGCTAAATACCAGATGATGGCCTTTGCCAACACCTGCCACGAAGGACTTATTGTTCTGGCCACTCACCGTTTTGTAAGCGGCCTGGAAAACTTCTCCTTCCGGGATTTGCTAACAAAACTCAAACAGAATTTCGAAGTTGTCCGGTTTGGTTTTGATTCACCCGACTCTGCAAGAGGGGCCCGGCACCAGATGCTGGCGAAGATGAAGGCTGACCACGCCGGGGACCACAATACATTCGGCGTATATGGTGGAAACGGCGCTTTTTACGTAGCGAGATTGAAGGATATATCACTAATGGACAAGGCTGCTCCTTCAATGAGCAAAGCGTGGAGGAAGCTCGATGTTACCGTCCTGTCGAAGCTGGTGCTTGACGAAATACTTGGCATCGACGATGAAAAACTTGCTCAGGGTACAAACGTCCGGTACGTAAAAGACAGCGGCAACAAGTCCAAAGAACTCGTCCGGCAAATCGACGCCGGTCAGGGGCAGGTCGTTTTCTTTATGAACCCTCCCAAGATTGAACATATTGAAGCTGTTGCCGATGCCGGAGAGCGCATGCCGCAAAAGTCGACTTACTTTTACCCGAAAGTTTTCACAGGATTAACAATATACAAATTAGAATAGATTTTGATGGAGTTTGTAAAATGGCTGACTGGAAGAACCCCCCGAGACTTTTCATTCCCGGACCCGTAAAGGTAAACGACGACGTCCTGCAGCAGTTCGCAAGGCCCACTTTGGGTCATCGACTGCCGGAATACGCACAGTTACACGGCGAAACCGTGGAGATGCTCAAGAAAATTTTCTTTACCGACCAGCATGTATTTCTGAGCACATCCAGCGCCTCCGGCATCTGGGAAGCCGCCATACGCAACTGCGTCGGCTTCGATGAAACCGTCCTTTGCACGATGTGCGGCGCCTTCAGCGACAAATGGGCGTCCGTTGCGGAATCATGCGGCCGAAAGGTCGAAGAATTAAAGGTCGAATGGGGCCGGCCCGTAACAGCAGAGATGATTGACAAGAAACTGGCCGAGGGAAAATACGCTGCTATCACTTTGGTCTATAACGAAACCAGCACAGGCCTGACCAATCCCCTTTACGAAATCAGTGAGATGATGAAGGAAAAATATCCCGATGTGCTTGTTTTTGTTGACTCGGTCAGCGCAATGGTCGCCCTGCCGCTGCACTTCGACCAGCTTGGCTGGGACGTTACATTCGCCTCAGTGCAAAAAGCCTTCGCCCTTCCGCCTGGATTGGCCGTTGCGCTGGTTAGCAGCAGGGCATTGGAAAAAAGCAGGAACGTTCCCGGCCGAGGCTACTATTTCGACTTCCAGAGCTTCGCCAAGAGCGCTGAAAAGAACCAGACGCCTACTACTCCGTCCATCCCACACATTATGGGCCTGAACTACCAGTGCCACAAGCTCGTCAAAGAGGGTATGGAAAACGTCTGGAAACGGCATCAAAAAATGGCGGACTTCGTCCGCTCCTGGGCAAAAGAAAAATTCGCCCTGTTCTGCGAAGAAAAATACGCCTCCAATACCCTTACAGCAGTAAAGAACACAAAGGGAATCGATGTTGGAGCAGTGATAAAGGCCGTCCAGCAAAAGCACAACACCGTGTTCGGTAACGGTTATGGAAAATTGAAACAGGAAACATTTAGAATTGCCCACATGGGTGACATAACGATGGGCGATTTGAAGGACCTGCTCGC
>CAYSTP010000234.1:0-2880 GCA_964434085.1 uncultured Pirellulales bacterium | reverse complement strand
TATGCAATCAGCCGCTGCACGGCTGATTCGCCGATGGGCGCGACTATTATGCCGCCTTGTGCAAGCTGATTGATTAACGGCTCACTAACTTCGGGCAATGCAGCGGTAACCATAATGCGCTCGAACGTCCGCTTCTGCGGCCAGCCGCAACTGCCGTCGCCGACAAGAAAATCCACATTGGTTATATCCAGCTCTTTAAGTACCGCCTGAGCCGACAGTGACAGTCTCTCGAACCTTTCTATTGTAAAAACCCGTCGGGCAAGCGTGGCAAGTACCGCCGTTTGATAACCGCTGCCGGTGCCGATTTCAAGAACATCCATTTCCGGCCTGACCCGCAGCTCCTGCGTCATCAGGGCGACGATATAAGGCTGAGATATGGTCTGGCCGCAGTCAATCGGCAAAGGGCCATCGGAATATGACTGCGATTGATACGATTGTGGTACGAACCTCTGGCGCGGAATCCGCTCCATAGCCCGCAGTATCCTCGCATCGGTGATACCCCGGCCTTTGAGGTCATTCTTAAGCATCTGCTGCCTGCGCACGGCAAAATCATCCTGCTCATCGTCGATCTTCATAGATTCAATAATCGCTGTTGTTAAGCCCTTTTGCAAACCAATTTTTAAGGTGAATCGCGGTCCGACAAATGATAGAATGCGTTGTTTAGCATAAAATTAAATCGCTCTTAATGTGATTTAGGAGACCGTAAATTGAAGTCTATACAGATTATCTCAACTGCATTATTTCTTTTACTTGCCGGCGGTTGTCTCGAATTTGAAGAAATACTCGCTGAATTTCCAATTTCACTGCACCCCCTTTACGCCGAAGGTGATGTTATATTTGATAAGGGCCTGCTGGGCACATGGGGAAAAGAAAAACCTGAATTTGCCGTAACTGAAGGTCCAAATGAATCGTCCTACTTTTTTAAATTCGTCGATGGAAATGATGTAATTGAATTACGCGCACATCTTCTGAAAATTAACGAGGTCTTATTTCTGGATTTCGCCGGCTATCAGGAAGATTTGGACTACCTTAATCCCTTTATGATACAAGGCCACTCTTTTGCCAAAGTCGTGAGTATAGAGCCGGAACTTGGATTAAGTTTTGTTGATATTGCAAAAATCGACCCCAATAAGATTGACCGTGAGGTAGTGAAAGAACGGATTATACTCACCGCCTCGCCCAAAGAGCTGCAGGAGTTCTTTAAGCAAAACTTAAATGACCCGGACCTTTTCCAAGAATTACAGGTTTATAAAAAACTAAAAGATAGAGAGCCAGCTAAGGCTGATAAGCCTAAGTCGGATGATTCCGTTGATTGCAATGACCCTAATACCGAAACCTCCGGGAATAATAAACACAAATGATATCTGTTGGTGATTCTCGTCGTTATCTGGTAAATGTCGATTCCGATTCGATGAGCCAGCGATTCACCGATTGCCTGGTAGTGGGCGCCGGAATCGCCGGCCTGCGCGCATCAATCGAAGCGGCAAACAACCGCAAAATAATCCTGCTGTGCAAAGGCTCGCTCACTGATAGTAACACATGGAACGCCCAGGGCGGCATTGCAACGGTACTGGAAAAAACCGACTCATTTGAGTCACATGTCGAAGATACCCTCGCAACCGGCAGCGGTCTGTGTGATAGAAGTATCGTCGATATGGTAGTCCGCCAGGGACCGGAACTTATCCGTGAGATGCTCGGCTGGGGGGTCGGGTTCGACTCACAGGATGGTCGCATCATAACCACACGCGAAGGCGGACACAGCCACAGCCGAATTGCCCATGCGCACGGCGATGAGACCGGAAGAGTAATTGCAGAAGTGCTCGTACAAAAAGCCAGAGCAAATCCGAATATACGCATCGTCGAAAACTTCTTTGTCATCGATTTACTGACCAACGACCGAAACGGCTGCGTCGGCGTGATAGGACACGACAAACACGGCCCGCAGATTATCTGGGCCGGTAACACAATACTCGCCACCGGAGGCGCCGGCAGATTGTATCGTGAGACCACCAATCCCGAGGTAGCAACCGGCGACGGCCTGGCAATAGCCTGGCGGGCCGGGGCGGTCCTGGCGGACTTGGAATTCGTCCAGTTCCATCCCACGACGCTTTACATCGCTGGCGCATCCCGCGCACTGATTACCGAGACCCTCCGCGGCGAAGGAGCTGTACTGCTCGATAATAAAGGCAGACGTTTTATGAAGGATTACGACCCCGCAGCCGAGCTTGCCCCGCGAGACGTAGTCAGCAGGGCAATCCTTGCACAAATGCTCAAGACAAAATCGACGCATGTTCATCTCGACATCCGGCACTTCGATAGAAAACACTTCGCTCAAAGGTTCCCCCTGATAAACGAGCTGTGCGAGAGTTTCGATATCGACGTGAGCAAAGACCTGATTCCGGTTAGGCCCAGCGCCCATTACATGGTAGGCGGCGTCAGGACAGACGTCAGTGCCAAAACCAGTATCAATAACCTTTATGCCTGTGGCGAAGTGGCATCAACCGGCCTGCACGGCGCCAACCGCTTAGGTAGTAATTCACTGCTCGAAGGACTTGTCTTCGGCAAAATTGCGGGCGCAGCCGTGAGCAAAAACGAACAGGACAAAACCCTCAGGACTAAGCACCCCTCGATAAGGTTCGAAATACCGCTGTCCGACAGGACACGGCTGGATACCTCGGACATTCGCAATTCTCTTCGGTCGCTGATGTGGCGAAACGTCGGTATAACCCGCACCGAAAAACAGCTCACCGAAGCCGAAGAAATCATCCGTTTCTGGCAGCGATACGTCATGGACAAGGTCTTCGATTCACCGGCCGGGTGGGAATGCCAGAACATGCTGACTATCTGCCTTCTGACAACCCATTCCGCGCGACAGCGAAA
>CAYSTP010000233.1:0-2889 GCA_964434085.1 uncultured Pirellulales bacterium | reverse complement strand
CAAAATTGTCTGGGGGAGCTTTTCTTTAAATAAATCTCTCGCTGATTTGGGAATGCCGGACGCCTTTGACCCGAAAAAAGCTGATTTTTCGGGCATGAACGGCACAGGAGGTTTATTCATTTCCGCTGTTTTCCATCAGGCCTTTATCGAAGTCAATGAAAAAGGCACAGAAGCAGCAGCAGCAACGGGACTAGTCATATTGAAAGCTCGTTACATCGAACCTATTTTCCGTGCCGACCATCCTTTCATTTTTATCATTAAGGACAATCGCTCCGGAACCATATTGTTTATGGGTAGGGTAATGAATCCGTCTGAGTAATTGCAGCAGTGGGTTATTTCTGCGCCAACCTACACGCTCAGATTAAAGTAATTCGTCGATGGCGGCTATTATATTCTTTTTGCTGGTCAGGCCGACCCACTTTTTCTTGACTTCGCCGTCTTTGAAAAGTATGAGCGTGGGTATCGCGCTGATATTAAACTCCATTGCGGAATCGCGGGCATCATCGGTATTGAGCCTGCATATACTGGCCCGGCCGGAATAATCGTCCTCAATCTCCTTGAGGATAGGGGTCATCATCACGCATGGACCGCACCACGGCGCCCAGAAATCCACCAGAACAGGTATGTCGGAATTGTGAACGATCTCGTCGAAAGTTGAATCGTTTAGCTCAATAACATTGCCAGCCATTGCGGAGTCCTTTCACCAAATTACATCGGCCTTTATTGTATTTTTAACCGGCGCTCAAGTCAAACACTAATTCCCGCTGCCCTGTTGAGTGTTCTTTTCGGAATCACCGCTCTGTATAGCGGCTTTATCGTCTGCGGGTTTTGCCGGCAGTTCATCAATTGGATAGCCTTGTTCGGCAGGCTGAACGGGTTCCGACCGCTGCGCCATTTCCTTACCACCAGAAAACTCAGTTATGGGTATCGCCGGGCCTTCGGCGGCAGCGGCAGGTTGTTGCAGCAGGGCACCCTCAACAGGTTGCTGAGTGGAAGCGGCAATAATGGCCTTTTGTACAGCTTGTTCTGCAGGTTCATCAGTTAACGCGCTAACATAAATGGCTGAACCGGGTTCGGACTGTTCCGCACCGACAAGGCCGTCTCTTATCAGTTCCAGCAGGGCCAGAAATAAACCTATCATAACCAGGCGATTGGCTCGGCTTTCAAAGATACGGGCAAAGGGCATAGCCCCTTCGGTCTGTAAGTGGTGAAGCAGCTCAATCTGGTATAGGTCGATGGGGGTATCATCGTGTATGTGGCTGATGTCGAAAGAAGCACCGGTGGCCTGGAGGATTGTATCGAATGCCCCGAGCAGGTCCCATACACTCACCTGGTCGAGGTCGACTTCCGGCTCGGCGGTGTCCTTAAGCCTGTCAATAATGACTGCCGGCCGGGGCTGCCTTTGCTGCTGTTGCTGTGCGCAGGCGTCGAGAAGATTCGCGGCATCTCTGAACTTTTTGTATTCGAGCAACTGGCGTATCAGCTCGGTGCGCGGGTCCTCGAAATCCTCCGCTTCAATGCTGTCAGGCTCGGCCTTGGGCAGCAGCATCGTCGACTTAATTTGAAGAAGGGTCGCGGCCATGACCAGAAAATCGCCGGCAAGGTCGATGTCGAGGCTTTTGAGCATCTCGACGTAGCGGATGTACTGGTCGGTTATTTTGGCAATAGGGATGTCGTAGATATCGACTTCCTCCCTGCGGATAAGGTACAGCAGCAGGTCCATCGGACCGGCAAAAACGTCAAGGTTTACACGGTACGGTGTCAATTAATCCTCCTGTCCCTGCTGCTCGTCGAGGATTCGACGCGCTTCGTCGGCCCGGCTTTCAAGGACCTGCAGGACGGGTCTTTCGATGGCTGGGATGCCCGCATAGGTATTCGAGGCGTTATCACCGGCAACCACGGCCTTTATACCGAAGTCTTCCAGCACCTGACGGGCCATGTCGGCCCTTATGTAATCCTCGAATTCGGCGATTGTAACAAGTTTTTCATCCATAAGTTTTACAGTCCTACTGCTTTTCTTACCTCTTCGAATGTTTTATGCGCCACGGGCCTGGCCCGGTCGGCACCCTTGCTTAATACTTCGCGAACATAGTCCGGGTTGTTCTCTAATTCCTGCCGTTTCGCGCGGTATGGCTCGAAATAATCAACAAGCATCTCCACCAATCGCTTTTTGGCCTCGCCGTAGCCCGTACCGCCGCTGCGATAACGGCCCTGCCATTCGGCCAGCTCATCATCGGAAGCGACCAGCTTCAACAAGGCGAAAACATTACATTTTTCAGGGTCTTTGGGGTCTTCGAGGGGTGTCGAGTCCGTGACTATACGCATTACCTTTTTCTTTATGCTGCTTTGGGACTCGAATATTTCGATGGTATTGTCGTAGCTCTTGCTCATCTTGCGGCCGTCAATGCCGGGCACGACCGCGACCGATTCTAATATATAATCTTCGGGAATTGTCAGTATCTGGCCGTAGGTGTTGTTAAAATACCCCGCGATGTCGCGGGTGACCTCGATGTGCTGCTTCTGGTCGGCGCCGACGGGTACGAGATTGCTGTGAAAGGCGAGGATATCGGCGGCCTGGAGCACCGGATACGCGAACAGGCCGTGATTGGGCTTTAGACCCTGTGCGACTTTCTCCTTGTAGCTGGTGCACCGTTGCAGCAGGCCCATGGGCGTGACACAGGAAAGTATCCAGGCAAGTTCGGTTATCTCCGGGACGTATGACTGCCGCCAGAACACGGTCTTTTCAGGGTCAAGGCCGAGTGCCAGGTAGTCCATAGCCACGTCGAGTATATTTTGTGACAGCTCAGCCGGCTCCGGCCCGCTGGTCAGGGCGTGATAGTCTGCGATGAAATAGAAGGCCTCGTTCTCAGCCTGGAGCTGCAAATGCTG
>CAYSTP010000232.1:0-2917 GCA_964434085.1 uncultured Pirellulales bacterium | reverse complement strand
GCAATCGAAGTCCTTTCTTTTGGTTCTGTCAGGCATATTTATCCAGTATAGCTTCTTAAATACTTTTATCAATCTTGACAACCGATGTCATTTCTCTAATAATGGTATCAGAATGAATATAATATATACGGCCCATCTGAAATTTCGATTGAAGGTGAGAAATATACCATCTCCTTTGCCTAAAAAGATTTTCAGGGAGGCGAAGGAACATTATTACGACAATTTAACCGGCCATTGTGTGGCAGTTCATAAAATTGAATTTAAAGATAAGATTAGAGAGTTTGCGTTAACGTATGATAAGAAAGAAGATGTGATTGAAATCATCACAATTCACCCGTTGAAAACTTATCAGAAAATAACCCGAATAAACTCAGGAAGGTGGCAAAAAATATGAGTAAAAAAGCCTTAATAAACTACGATTCAAAATCAGATGTCCTTTACATTGTTGCCAAAAAGGGCCTGGAAGAAGAATTTGTTGAGGTTGCCCCTGGCATAAACGTGGAACTCGATGATAAAGGCCGGGTAATTGGGATAGAAATCCTGAATGCCTCAAAATGCCTGAAGCCCATCGCCAAACCTCTATACAAACATATGCAGATGGCCTAAGAAAGCAGTGTATTTTAAATCTTGTGGTGAGCTTGCCGAAGCCATCGGTTAAAATATGGGAGACTGGTTATGGAGTTCTTGAAAGACGGCGTGCTATACAACACAGAAACTTCAACGAAAATAGGTGGGCTGATAGAGTATTATGAGGATGGTATCTTTACTAATTACTACGAAAGCCTCTATCTGTCTAAGAACAAGCAGTATTATCTTTTCATCACGAGAGGCCGTTTGCTTCCTCGGCCCACTGGCGTAAAAGTTTTGTCTAATGACGAGGCTTTCCGTTGGGCGACTGAGTATTTGTCGGTGGATACCGTGAAGAAACACTTCTCTGACATGATTAGTGAAGCGTAGCGTGACGGGCAATCAGCACGACACGAGGAAAACTTACGTTTCACAGAGCCCGTGCAAGTCGTTGATCCTGATAGGATAGTTCGCCCAACTACCGTTTCCAACTGACAACAAGGCCGGGGCGGCTGAAGCGGCACGTTATGTGCATTGAGAGATTGAAATTGGAGGCAATCTGCTTTGCCCAAATTTGATATATTAAAATTTCTGCGTTCTCCGCGGTTACTTTTTTCCTATCAATGCCGCGGCCGATGCAATCGCAAAATTCGCGGTATGTGTGATGCTGACACTGATGTCGGTGATGCCAAGTGCGTCCGCTATTTCTTTGACCTGACCGCAAATCCTTACCTGCGGCTGACCCATCTCGTTATTTATTATCTCTATGTCCGTCCATGCTATCTTACCTCTCCAGCCGGTCCCTAATAATTTCAGGACAGCCTCTTTTGCCGCGAAACGTCCCGCGAGTTTCTCCATTCTGTCTTTTTTGGTATCGGCGTATTTTTGTTCCGCTTCTGTAAAGACCCTGTCCAGAAACGACTGCCCGTGCCGCTCGAACATCTGCTCTATCCGCGGAAAATCCACCAGGTCTATACCCTGTGCAATCTTCATTAAAATCGGCCCTATCTTTTACAATCGGCGGTTAGCCTGTGTGTAGATTTCTTCCAGACAGAACATAGCGAACGTATCCAAGCCGCTTATCGCCGCCTCCGCCATGACCTTGTTCATTACCTCATCGAACGCCTTACGTTTACGCTCTATGGTTATTTTCTGAGCGATTTCATCCTGCACATCTTCGAAGGGTATGACACTGCCTGCTTCTTTTTCTTCGAGCTTCATAATAAAGATGTGCCCCTTGGTCTCTATCGGCCCGGCAATTTCACCGACGGCCATTTGTTCGGCCTTTGCAGCCAGGACGTCGTACGGCTGGGCCAGTGACTGCGGCTTTAACGGCTGCCACAATCCGCCTTCAGACGCTCGATAGCCGTGCGAGTATTGCATGGCCAGCAGGCCAAAATCCTCACCGCCCTCGAGTTTCTTTATTATTTCGTCCGCCAGTTGGCTCGCTGCCTCCCTGCCGGAGGTGTTCGGGTCCGTTTTTACCTGCTCAGTATTAATATCAATCAGCCGAATCGTTATCGTAGCGTCTTTGCGGTACTGCTCGCTATGCAGGTCGTAGTATTGCCGAATCTCGCTGTACGTTACCGGTTTCTCCTGGGCCAGTTGACCGTGGAGGTAGCTGCTCGACAGAATCATCCTTCGCTGATAATCGCGAAACTCCTTCCAGCCCATCCCGTAGTAGTTTTTCAGAAAGGTTTCCGCCTTGGCATAGTCGCCGCCGAAGCTGACGATGAACCTGCGCATCTCCGACTCAACCGCCTTGTCGAGCTGCTCATCAATCTCTTCGGGCGCCGCTCTTTTTGCCTGCTGATAGAGAAGAATATCGGCCACCTTATCTCGAAGCGTCATCGCCACCGCCGGCATCGCCTGCTCCACGAAATCATCAAAACTGTTTTGCTGCGCAACCGGCGTCAGTCTCTGCATCAGCGGACCTGATATATCACCGGTGGTGATGGTCTCCTGTCCGACTGCAAGAACGAACCCTCCGCTGGGACGCGGAAGCCCTTCTCGCACCGGTTGCGGAATTTGAGCTAATTCTTCCTCTGTGTACTTCGGTTCTTCATCACTGCCGCAGCCGAGGCACAGCAGCAAGGCTATCGGCACAATGATAATTCGCTTCGGCATTTTTGAATCTCCTGTTCAAGTCCCACACTGAAGGATATTTGCGAACGTCGCATTATATGAAAAACCCTCCGCTTCGTCCAACACCCCTTTTGCGGCTCATCAGGCGCAGCAAAAAAGCTGCGGCCTTGACCGCAGCCCCGCTTCGATAGAGAACCTCTTTTGGAATGTTTGATAGTCCTTTATTGCTTTGCTCTTGCCTGTTGCAGGGCGTCTTTGGCCTGCT
>CAYSTP010000231.1:0-2934 GCA_964434085.1 uncultured Pirellulales bacterium | reverse complement strand
CTTTGACAACGGCGGGCAAATTGATTATCATTGTTACGATGCTTATCGGCAGGTTAGGGCCTTTGACGCTGCTGGCGGCACTTACGTTTAATATAAAACCTGCTCGGTTTAACTATCCTGAAGAGGCGATAATTGTCGGTTAAAATTGTTTCAGGAATTGCACCTTCGGCAGGATAAAGGATAAAAGATACAGGAGCTTATAATATGAAGCGTTTTGCGGTAATGGGATTGGGGCGGTTCGGCAAGAAACTGGCGATAGCTCTGGCGATGAGCGGGGCGGAGGTTATCGCGATTGACAAGAACAGGGAAGAGGTCGAGCTGATACGCGACCAGGTAAGCCTGGCGGTCCGGCTGGACAGCACCGATGAGGAGGCTCTTAAGGCGCAGGGCATAGACAAGGCTGATGTCGCTATCGTCAGCATAGGACAGGGGACAGGCAAAGGTTTCGAGTCGGCGGTTTTGACGGTGGTTAATCTCAAGCAGATGGGCGTCAAGCAGATATACGCGAGGGCGGAGGATTTGATTGCCGGGCAGGTGTTCGAGAAGATAGGTGCGACGGAGGTGATTTATCCGGAGATTGAGTCGGCGCAGCGGTGGGCGTATAAGCTGATTGCGCCGCAGATTGGCGAGAAGATTGATTTTGCGCCGGGCTACAGTTTGGCTCGTGTTAAGGCGCCTGCGAGTTTTGACGGCAAGACGGTAATGGATTTGCAGCTTCGCCAGAAATACAATGTTAACCTGGTTTCTATAAAAAGGGGTGAGCACGGCAAGAGCAAAAAGAGCGACAAGAGCGAGAAGGACGGGATTATAAATGTCCCTATGCCAGGCACTATTATCTATCAAGACGATATTCTGATGGTCTCCGGCTCGGACGCGGACCTTGCCAGCCTGCCGCAGGAATAATATTCGTATCTCGTCGCTCGTGGCTCGTTTCTCGAAGAAGATAAAATATTAAAAAATCAAAAAGAGATTTTACCATAGATGGCGGTTAATAACCAGCTCTCCAATAACAAGGCCTAATTAAAAAGAGAAAGGGCTGCAAAAAAAATTTGCAGCCCTTTTT
Organism: uncultured Pirellulales bacterium; assembly: GCA_964434085.1. GTDB lineage: Bacteria > Planctomycetota > Phycisphaerae > Sedimentisphaerales > Anaerobacaceae > JBBABK01. The sequence goes on along the minus strand of CAYSTP010000231.1, from coordinate 1,871 downwards.
GGTTTTTTAAGATTTAAGACCTGTTATCGGTTATGGACAGTATTGCAGCCATTTGTTAGCTAATATGGCAACGTCCACAAAGTTAACAAAGCCGTCGCAATTGAGGTCCGGGCACCTTACGCAGGTTGTATCGGGTATAAATATGTAATCCTCTGTTTCACCCATGTCGTATCCGGCGGCTGGTCCGCTTCCGCCGTTGCCGGTAACACCTGGTGCGCTTCCGCTAGACCAGGGCTGCTCGGCAAGGGTAATTCGCATCCATAAAGGTGGTGTTTCTTCACCGGGCAGCAGCGTTGGATGCCAGCTTAAGAACCGGGGCGTTTCAATGACGTAAACGCCCGGCAAAAGACCGGGTAACACCTGATTTTGGACGGCCCACTCAGGTACCTGAATCGGGGCTAACGAACCGCAGTCAAGGACGTCATCCCAGTCACCATCGCGGTTGAAGTCAAACCAAACGTTAACGTAAAGTATCTCGCGGGATGCCCCTGGCGTGATGCTGACAATGTATTGGAAAGTCGCAGGCTTGCATCGCGGCAGATTAAGAGGAATGCCCAGCACGCCGTCGTCGGCTACATCCTGGTCGGGGGCATTATTTGGCGGATCAATGTTATTAACACCGTCTTCATCGGATCCTGTGTCTGCCTCCAGCTCTAAAGTTACATCATAGCCTAAGAATGCTACGGTTTCCGGGAGCTTGTGGAGCGGTCCGAAAGGCCCGGCGCCAGTGCCGTCGTTAAATACTGTTGGGAAATTAGCCTGTACGCCGGGATAAGCGTTCATAATTGAACCGTAGTTATTGGTGCTGTCCGGTGCGTCGCCCAGGTCCATAGCCGGTTCTGTTTCAGGCTGGGTAGTAATGACAAATGCCATATCAATCGAATTCAGTTCATACTCATAATATGGATGTTCCGGCGGGTAGCGCAGCTCGCGCCAAATTCGGGGCAACTCGCTTCCGGCATCAAAGACGGCGTCGTCATTGTAGTGAGCCGGCCAACGTCGTGTTTTCCAGCCTATCTGTCCGCCAAAAGTTTCGGCTCTAACAACCAGCCAGTAAATCTTTGGATTAGTAGATGAGCCTGTCTGGCGGAATGCCTCTTGAGGCTCGATATAAATATCGTATTGCCAAATCTGGGTATCTGCATTTTCTATCAGCTCACCATGCAGGACGTCCCACCACCATTCGCCGGGCTCAACTTCAGCGTATAGGCTTTCGACGAATTCTCCCTGCCCGAATTCCTGGTACCAGAGTTCTTCATCAGGTTTTGAGAACTGGTTGTCCGGGTCGGAGCCTCCCGGGCCGACAGGGTCATCGCTGTAAATACTCAGCTTGAATCTGTTTACCGGTGTAACTTCGTTGTACAACCAGGAGCACCACAGATGAATGTCGGTTATGAGGCCTGGTGTGGTGCATTCAAAATCATCTCCAAGCCAGCGCTCAATGCCGTCTGTGTTGTCAACACGGATATCCATTCCGTTGGGGGTTACATCCGGCATTTGAATCCATTTGACGTTCGTATTACTTTCTATAGTGACTTTATAATCCTCAACTTCGCCATTCAGGCCTCTTCCCTGATAAGACAATCCCTCGAATGTGCTGAAACGGAATCGAGCAAATGTGTCACCTGTGTAAGAAGTAAACGGCACACTAAAATTAATCGAGTTGTTTCCTGCGTTAAGCGGCTCGTTTGTGAATATCTGTTCGCCGAGGTCCACCCAGTCTCCGTCGGCATTGAGGTCAAGCCAGGCATTAAGATAACCGTCTATTGAAGCTACGACATCAAGAGTGACAACGCCGCCGCTTACAATTGCACTGGTGAAGGTGACTCCATCTTCATCGTCAATTCCAGCTATATCATCGCCGGTTGCTG
>CAYSTP010000230.1:0-2937 GCA_964434085.1 uncultured Pirellulales bacterium | reverse complement strand
CCGCTGGCCAGCTCGAACCTGCCGATTTTTCGTTCGGTGGCGCCTGTGAAAGAGCCTTTCTCATGTCCGAACAGTTCGCTTTCGAGAAGCGTGTCGGGCAGAGCGGTGCAGTTGACTTTGATAAAAGGCTTAGCCGCGCGCGGACTTGCATAATGAATGGCGTGGGCCACGAGGTCTTTACCCGTTCCGCTTTCGCCGCGAATGACTACTGTTGCGTTGCTGTCGGCGACCTGCTCAATCAGACGGTACACTTCCTTTATCGCGTTGCTGTTGCCGACCATATTATGCACGTTGAACTGCGATTTGAGCTGCTGCCTGAGCCGCAGGTTCTCATCCTGCCATCTCTTTCTGTCGGTCTGGAGCAGCTTATTATGCTTAACGGCCTGTGCCACCATAGTGGCAATGATATTAAGCAGGCGCACATCAGCCTCGAAGTCTTCCGTACGCGTCGTCTGTCTATCCACACTCAGTGCACCGATGGTGACACCTTCCAGCTTAATCGGGACGCAGAAAAACGCCGTCTTCTTGCCCGGCATTTGCTTATACGAACGTGTTCGATGCAGAAACCGCGGGTCTTTAGAGATGTCCGGAACTATGATTTGCTCTCCGCTCTGGACGACCGTACCGGTAATTCCTTCGCCGATTCGGTAAGTTACTTTGCTCATTGATTTATCACTCAGGCCGTGGGCCACCTTGATATTGATAGTCTCGGCGTCAGGGTCCAGAAGCGTAATCGTACCCCTGCGAAGCTTCAGATGCGTGTCGAGCGATTTGAGCATGGACCTGAGGGTCCGCTCCAGGTCGAGTGATTCGGCAAAAGCGGTGGCTATATCACTTAGAAGCGCAAATTCCTTACTCGGCCCGGCTTTCACGGTCATCACCTTAAAATATCACGGCCGCTTATAATAACAAAATTGTAGCTATACTGCAAGATTCTACAATTTCGTCACAGCTTTGGAAGGAATTTAATTTACCTGCAAAGTTTCGGATATGAATAAGCACCCGCTGATGAAAGAAAAGCCTGATTGGCTACTGGGCAGGTGTAACTGCAGTATTTTTGGGGTTTTTGCCCTGTTCGATTAATGAAATCTTATCGACCCTTCTTTTGTGCCTGCCGCCGCCGAATTCGGTGGAAAGCCACACCTCTACAATCTTGCGCAGCAGGACTTCGCCAATCAGGTCGCCCGATATGCAAAGAATATTGGCGTCGTTGTGGTCTCGTGAAATTTGCGCGCTCAGCTCGTCATGACACAGCGCCGCCCGAATGCCCGGCACTTTATTAGCGGCAATGCTCATGCCTATTCCCGTGCCGCAAACCAGTATGGCCTTGTCTGCCTGCCGGTCGACGACCGCCCTGGCCCCTAAGTAGGCCACGTCGGGATAATCCACAGGGTTGTTATTGTCCGTCCCGAAATCCACAACCTCATGCCCAAGCTGTATAACTATATTCTTAATCTGCTCCTTGGACTCAAAACCGCGATGGTCACTGCCTACCGCTATTTTCATAATTTAAGCTCGCTTATTCGTCTCGCCACGGCCTGTTCTATCATGGCGAAACAGTTTTTATAAAAACTTTCGTCCTGCCCGATTGGGTCAGGCACGTCTTTATCATCCGCCAGCCGCAGACACTTTTCGCCGCTGTCGGGGCTGAGCCGCAACACATGCTCGGCGTGGTCGTGGCTCATTACATATATCAGGCCACTCTGGCGTATAAGCTCTTCGGTCAAAGCCGAACTGGCGTGAGCGCTGATGTTGATACCGTGGACCCTGCAAACCGAAACAGCCTCGGTACTTGCCGGCCAGCCTGTTGCGCCCATCGTGCCTGCCGACCTGATTTTATAACCCATTTGCCCGAGCTGGTCAACTGCACAACCAAGTTTTTCAGCAAGGCTCTTTGCTAAAATCCCCCCAGCCATAGGGCTGCGACAGGTGTTGCCCGTGCAGACAAACAGCACCTGTACAGTGCAAAAATCCACGATTTGCTGATGAGAATAGCATCCCTGCCGCAAAACCTCGATGCCCTTTTTACCTATTTTGGCAATGGTACTGCTCTGTTTGTACTTTGTCGGGCCGGCATCTAATATTATTTCAATCTTACCATCAAAGGCATTTATTACCTGCTCTGCCGTAACCGGCGCTTCGGCGCCGCTGTAATTGGCGCTTGGTGCAACTACCGCGCACGGCGTCTCAGTCAGAAGAGCCGCAGCAACCGCATTATCAGGACAGCGAACGCCTATCGAGTTATGTACATAGAGATTCTCCACCACTTCTTTATCTAAGGTTTTTCGCAGTTTTGAAATCTCATCATTGCCGAGTTCAAAAATCATGGTCAGCGGACCAGGCCATGCGTTCTGCACCAGCTTATTCTCGCGCAGCGAAGGGTTCGGAACATATCTTCCGAGTTGACTCTTATCGCCGATGTGAAGTGTATAATACTTGTTCTCATCCCTGCCTTTGAGCTCATCCAGCCTGACCAGGCTGTCGCTGCTTACACGACAGGCCAATCCATACACTGTCTCAGTCGGAAAAGCCACCAAGCCGCCGCCTGCCACAATATCGGCGGCCCTTCTTATCTTATAGATGTCCGGCTTGTCTGGATTCAGTTTTAATAATTCCGTTTTCATCGACAAAAGAGTAAGAGTTGCGTAAACGATTGTCAAGAAACGACCTTTGTCTATCTACCTACAGGACGTTTTCATACATTATTCGCTTCAGGAGTTCTGAGAAAAAAATAGTCAAAATTCTGGAATTTTTATTTACCAGGTGCGAACAAACCACGAACGCCCGACGTATTCTTTCCAGAATTTATAAAATATATTTTTGTATAATTTGTTATCTTAAATTCAATATTACGCTTTTTCACAATTCCGGCTCAGTTTTAGTCTAATCCGATTATTGTTGAGCGAGTCATGGAGGTACGAAAATGAAAAAGCTCAT
>CAYSTP010000229.1:0-2962 GCA_964434085.1 uncultured Pirellulales bacterium | reverse complement strand
GGACAAGATTTTTGCTTGATGATTTTGCCGAAAGCTTTAATCTTGCCGATGTAACTATAGTGCCGGAGATTTACTTCGTCCGGGACAGTGAGCTAACCAAGGAGCTGGTAAACGCCCAAAAGTTAGTGGACCGGATTTGCGCAGCAGGCAGCGAGGCACATTTTATTGACGGCTTTGCGGCGATTTGCGAATATCTGAAGGAAAACGTAAGCAGGGATGAGCTGGTCGTTACTATGGGCGCAGGCGACATTTGGAAGGTGGCAGATGAATATATTCAGTGGCTTAGAGCAGATAGTAAAAGAGAAATACCCGCTGGCGAAGAGCACCTGGTACGGTCTGGGCGGACCGGCTGACTATTTTATCCGGCCGAGGAACGTCGATGAGCTAAAAGACGTCGTGCTTCGCTGCAAAGAAAGCAACGTTCGGATGCGTGTGCTCGGCTTCGGCTCGAATCTTCTTGTCAGCGACGAGGGGGTCAAAGGTGCGGTCGTAAAGCTCGACGCCGAACAATTCGCGCAAACCGAATTCGGCGAGACTACACTGACAGCGTGGGCGGGGGCGGAACTGGCGAAGCTCGTATTGACCTGCGTTCAGAAAGGCTTGACGGGACTGGAGGCCCTTACCGGAATACCGGGTTCGGTCGGCGGCTCGGTGAAAATGAACGCGGGCGGGAACTTCGGTGATATAGGTGCGGTTGTCGAGAAGGTGACGCTGATGGACAATGACGGCGCCGTGTTCGAAAAATCCAAGCCTGAACTGATATTCGACTACCGCAGGGCGAATATCACAGCGCCGTTTATCCTGAACGCACAGATGGAGCTCGGCCAGGCCGAGCCCGAACAAATCATGCGGACCGTAAAGGAAATCTGGATTTACAAGAAGAATAACCAGCCGCTCAATACCAAGAATTCCGGCTGTATATTCAAAAACCCGAGAGGCCTGTCGGCCGGGGCAATGATCGACCGGGCGGGACTGAAGGGTCTGCAAATCGGCGGGGCCAAGGTGAGCGAAAAACACGCCAACTTCATCGTCGCCGAAAAGGGGTGCACCAGCCGAGACGTCTGCCGGCTCATCGAGGCTGTAAAACAAAGGGTCAGGGAACAGTTCGATATCGAGCTGGAACTGGAAATCGAAATCTGGGAATGAACAACTTGATGCTTGATACTCGATGCTCGATGCAAGTTGGAATTTAGCCAATTCCGTTATACGGATTAAAATCCTGCGATTATGCGGGCGGTTAAGATATGTCAGATTACAAAGCGAAGGTCGCAGTTCTTGCCGGTGGCGTAAGTACCGAGCGCCAAATCAGCTTACAGAGCGGACAATGTGTGGCCGACGCCCTGCACAGCGGCGGTTATGATGTACTTATCGCCGACATCACGCCCCAGGACCTGAAGATACTCGACGATACGAGCATCGACGTTTATTTCATCTGTCTGCACGGGCAGTTCGGTGAAGACGGCCAACTGCAGCAGATACTCGAACAAAAAGGTCTTTGCTATACACACTCGGATTCGGCTGCGAGCAGATTTGCAATAGATAAACTGACGGCGAAGAGGCGTTTCGCCTGTGTGGGCGTCAGCACGCCGCAGGCAACGGCTTTTACCGACGAGGCCGGCAAAGAGTCGATTCAAAAACAGTTTATTCAATCCGCGGACAAGTTTGTCGTCAAACCGATAACCCACGGAAGCAGTGTCGGTGTCCAAATCGCCGCCGGCACCGGGAATGCATTAAAAGCGGCGCAAAAATGCCTGGAAGAATTCGGCGACTGCATGATTGAGCAATTCATACAGGGACGCGAAATTACCGTCGGCATACTCAGCGGTCAGGCCCTGCCAATACTTGAAATAAAGCCGAAGGTCGGCTTCTATGATTACCACGCGAAGTACCTCGACGACGATACTGAATATCTTTTCGATACGGTAACCGAGCCGCAGCTAATTAAACGCATCAGCCGAGATGCGCTTAAATGTTTCGACTGTTTAGGCTGTCGGCACGTGGCGCGGGTCGATTTCATACTCGCCGAGGATGGAACCCCTTACGCACTTGAGATTAACACCGTACCCGGAATGACATTACATTCGTGCGTACCCAAGGCCGCTGCGAAAATCGGTGTGTCAATGGTCGAACTTTGCGGCCGGATTGTCAGCCAGGCACTTGCCGACTATCAGAAAACAAAAAATATCGCTCTTATGGAAATCGCCGCAGGTGGTCAAAAGACGAAAGAAAACCAAACCCTCGCGAAGGGCGTTTAGCCTTTTGGGTCGCAAAGACCTCAAGAGAAAAAAAGCCAAAGAAGCCAGACGGGGTCTTGGCATCTTTCTAAAGATACTGGTCCTGGTTGGGGTGCTGGGTGCAATTATAGTCGGTCTGGCATTTTTGAATCAATATGTCAGCCGCCGAAGTGAGACCGCTAATAAAACCGGCGAGCTTAAACTGGTCGATGCGCCGGAGTGGGTGAACGACGCCCTGAAGGAAAAGATATACTCGGCGGCGCGGGCAGGCGGGGAGGATTTGACAATCGACGAGCAGGTTGCCGCGTCGGTCCAGCAGAACATTGCTACGCTTGTCCCCTGGCTCGACGATGTAAGCGTTCAGGCGACACATGACAGCCTGCTAATCAGCGGCAGATGGCGAAGGCCGATTGGCCTCGTGGAAATCGGCCGAAAATACTACGTCGATTCTGAACAGGTCGTACTCGATTATGTCCCCATAGAATCGCTGCCGATTGTCAGGATTGTCGGCCTGGCATCCGAAAGAGTTCCGCAGCCGGGAGAGGTCTGGGAAAAGGACGACCTTGCCGCGGCGGTGGACATCCTGTATCGGCTGGACCGGATGGACCGCTTAGTTACCGCTGAAAAGCCGCTGCTGTTCGAAATTGAAAGTATAGACGTCTCGAACTACGACGGCAGATACAGCAGAAGCAAACCGCACATTGAACTGTACGCAAAGGACGGGACCA
>CAYSTP010000228.1:0-2991 GCA_964434085.1 uncultured Pirellulales bacterium | reverse complement strand
ATACGCTTGCCGGCGTGATTGTAACCAAGGTCGAAGGGGGTCGAATACGGAGAATCATAACCACAGAGAAAGCCACCGTAACCTTTACCTCGCGCAAACAGTTCAATGAAGTACAGATTGCCGCCGATCACTTGTACCAGATAGGCGATGAGGAGCAGGGCTGGTTCTACGTGGAACGCCTGCCATTTGTTGCAGAGTTTCCCTCTCTGCTGGGCGACAATATAAAGTTCAAGAAAATCGACCAGATGAAACAAATCCGGGCCAATCCACTCAACTTTTATCCGGTTGAGCAAAGTGCCCGGCAGGCGTGTGCTCAATTTGCGGCTGAGCTTCTCGCTGAGGATATAACCAGCCACTTAAGCGTCGATGCGAACAGCTTTTATGAGCTGCGCGGCGAGCCGAATTCGGTAAAGCTCAATGCAGCCAGAGCAGTGGCCAACACCGCGATTACGGGTGAGCACCACCAAGTAGCCCTTTCCGGGCAGGTTGTTGTCCTTGAGTTTGACACCGAAAGTAAACAACCTGCTCGGACCTGGTACTGTTCGCAGGCTCTACTCAAAATAGAGGGCGATGAGTTTAACCCTACTCTTAAGCTGGAGTTGTTCAGCCCGCGTTGGCAGAATATCGACGGCGCCGAGGGGATTGCCGCCGGTCGCAAGTTCATCCGGGGACTTTTATTGCCTGGCGGCGTAGCCGAAAAAATTGTCCGCCCTGACGTCCTTGACGCTATAACCGTCCATGCGGTCGGCGCTGCGCTGAAAAACGGCCCGAGTGACAAGCTGAAGCTGCTGCAAAAGAGGCTGCAGATATACATACAGAACGCCGTAGTGCAAATTCTGGCTGAAATTCACACACGTCTGGTCTTTGGCATAAGCTGTATCCCGCTTATTCTTATCGGTATCGGCCTGGGCATTATTCTGCGAGGAGGACATCTGTTGAGCGCCTTCGGCGCAAGCGCCATTCCGGCAGGTCTTCTGGTGATTTGCATCATGATGGGAAAGAACGTCGCTACCAATCCCAGTGCGGGTCTTACCGCGGGTATTGGGCTGATGTGGGCCGGCTTTGCCGCACTGGCTGTTCTGGCATCGGTTACTTTGTATAAGCTTTTGAAACATTAGAGGCGCCGCGTGAAACTGCTTGATAAATACATCGCCAAGAATTTCCTCGTCGGGTACGGTATAGCCTTTGCCGTGCTGATAGGTTTGAGAATACTCATTGACCTTTTCGTCAACATCGACGAGTTTACCGAGCACGCCGGCCTCGGCTTTTTTGCAGTCATCCAGAACATTATCAGCTTCTATTTTATCCACTCCTTCCTGTACTTCCGCGATTTTGCGGGAATGATAACGGTGGTCGCCGCGGCTTTTTCGCTCGGCAAGCTCGTGCGCGGCGGCGAGTTGATTGCCGTCATGGCCTCGGGCGTAAGCCTTAAGAGAATAATTGTGCCCATCGTGGTTTTGGCCCTGATTTTCACTGCTGTTCTGGTAATAGACCAGGAGTTCATTATTCCTCCGCTTGCTCCCAAGCTCGTACGTGCTCACGATGCCCTGCCCGGCGAGGAAACCTACGACGTTGATTTTATCAGTGACAGTAATGGTGCCCTTGTCTGCGCCCAGCAGTTCGATGTCAAGAATGCAACCCTTTTCTATCCCACTATTTTGACCCGTACCAGGATACCGAATACCTTACGGTGGACGGTTACCGGTCGAATCTCCGCTGAAAAAGCCGTCTATAACCATCAAACTAAACGTTGGGACCTGTTCAACGGCCGATACACCGAAAAAGCCGTAGCCAAGGCACCGGAGTCCGTCGAGCACTTCGTTACCGACCTTACCCCCACCGATATACCTATCAGACACAGAGCACGTTACAAAACTCTGCTCAGCTCAGCACAACTGTCCAAGCTCGCCGCTGCGGGGACCAAGGTCAAGGACGTGGCTCAGCTATACAGCCAAAAGCATTTTCGCATCACCGACCCTGTTATCAACCTCGTTATGCTGCTCGTGTCCCTGCCGATTCTTGTCTGTCGTGACCCCCGCTCCATGAAGTCCGCCATAATTATCAGTTTTGCAATCACTACCACCTGCTATATTGTGACGTTTGTCTGCAAAATGCTGGCCACCGAGATATTCTTCGAACAAATTGTGCCGGAGGTCTGGGCGTGGGTGCCCATTTTTATATTCGGCCCTATTGCCTTTGTCGAGCTGGATTCGATGAAGACCTGAGAGAAATCTCGTTGGTCGGTTGCGGTTGCGCAGCTCGAAACGGTCACGTCAATCGAAGAACATCGTTTAATATACAGCCGAAGTACAAAATGAATAAATCCGTGCTTTCTCCATTGTATTAAATGTACTAAATATTCAGCTTGTGTTTTTTCAACGCCTGGCGGATTTCCCTGTTGATTCGTACAGAACACCACTGCCTGCCGCACATCGTACAATAATCTGCTTCCGATGCGCCCTGATTCGAAAGCTCAGGGCAGGAGCGCTCGTGGATTCTTTCGGCTGTTAGAGGGTCGAGCGCTTCGGCCAGATGTCTTTCCCAATCCAGTTGTGCCCGCGCAACACTCAGCCTTCTGTCGCGCTGGGACGCACCTTTTATGCCCCTGGCGACGTCCGCCGCGTGTGCGGCTATTTTAGAAGCGATGACCCCCGCCCTGACGTCCTCAGCAGTAGGCAGTCCCAGATGTTCGCTGGGAGTGACGTAACACAAAAACGATGCGCCGTAAAAGGCAGCGGCGGTTCCGCCGATTGCGCCGGTTATATGGTCATAGCCGGGGGCGATGTCCGTCACCAGAGGGCCCAGGACATAGAACGGCGCACCGTCACAAATCTCATCCTGCAACTGCATATTTTCCTTTATCTGGTCGAACGGCACGTGGCCGGGCCCCTCGACCATAACCTGGCAGCCATTCTCCTGCGCACGCCGTGTCAATTCTCCCAGTGTTCGAAGCTCGGCAATCTGGGCCCGGTCGGTGGCGTCGGCGATTGC
>CAYSTP010000227.1:0-2996 GCA_964434085.1 uncultured Pirellulales bacterium | reverse complement strand
ATCGCAAAGAAACTCATTGCAGCCCGAACGGCTTTTTTCTCAAAACCTTTTTGCCGGACTAAAAAGACGGCCACGGCCATCAAAGTATAGAGCGTCGTCCACACCGGCCCGAATAGCCAGTCGGGCGGCTGGAAGAAGGGCCTGTTAAGCTGCTCATATCATTGCCGCGTATCTTCACCGGCCATCCCCGGAAGAAAGGATATCAGGAACAGAAATATCAGTTTCTTTGTCATTATCGCGGCGTCCTGGTCATGGCGGACCTGACCATGAAATAGCGGCTGATGCCGTCGAGGCAAATCATGCCTTTGACGCTGCCGCCGTCAATTACGGCGACCGCTGTCTTGCCGCTTGACAACAACTGTTTGTAAATCTGGTCCAGCGGCGTGTTGCTGCCGACCGAGTCAAAAGTTCGGTCCATAATCTCACAGACCGGCACATCAAGCCCCTTCTCGTGCAAACTTGCCAGAATCTTGTCGCGTGTCAGAATACCCTCCAGGCCGCGGTCGCCTATGACAGGGAAATCGTCCTGGCAGCCGTGATGAAAATGTTCGATGGCGCGCCTGAGCGTTTCCTCGGGACGCAGCGTCTGGTATTCGGTCGTCATTGCTGCGGAAGCAGGGACGTCGCTAAGAAGGGATTTGAGCACGACCTGGTGTTTTTCACCGCCGGCGCCTATGTACAGAAAAACTCCTATAAGGGCCAGCCACCAGTTGTAAAATATCCCGAAGAATATGAACAGCATTGCCATCGCCTGTCCGACGAATACAGCTACTGAAGTTGCCGTTACATAATCCATCTTCATCGCGAGAATGCCCCGCAGCACTCTGCCTCCATCCATAGGAAAGGCGGGTATGAGATTGAAAATCGCCAGGATTATGTTGACGCTGATTAGACCGGCGAAGAATGACCGGGCCGAATCCGGAAACAGATTGGGCGCTGCTACTCCGCTCCATGCGCCGACAAAAAGATAAAGAATTGCGGCTATAGCCAGGTTTATAAACGGACCTATTATTGCCATGGCTATTTCCTGGGCGGGTTTTTCCGGCATTTCTTCCATCGTGGCTACTCCGCCAATGGGCAGCAGGGTAATGCTTTTTGCCTCTTTGCCGAAACGACGGGCTATCAGACTGTGGCCGACCTCATGAATCAGCACGCAGACAAACACCGCGCAGATGAACAGAGTTGCAAGCAGCGCCTCGCCGAAGCCCTTCTGGTCCATCACTGAGATGAATATGAAAAGCAGCAACAGGAGGAATGTAACGTGAATGCGAAACCTTATTCCGAAAATCCTGCCGGCGTTAAAAGACCATTGCATCTTGCGACTCCTTAAACGAGCTGCCTCGCTTCTTTAATGCTCCGATAGCCTCGCCGATGTTGCGTCGTTTGAGCAATATCAGTGTATCCATTGCCCTCATCGCAGGCAAAGAATTTTCCACGTAATCCGATAACGCCGCCGAGAACACAAGGCCGCCGGGCTTACAGACTTTTTAGTCCGGTTGAGGTTTATTTTTTACGAAAGGCGACGGTGTAAACGTTGCGGTTTTCTTTGATGTATTTTCTCTCGTAGTTGGTGCCGACTGTTTCGCCGTCCTGTGCACTGGCGGGGGGAGTAAATGCTGTTTCTTCCAGCGCATCCGTTCTTTCGGCAAGCGCCTTCTTAATTTGCTCGAAATAATCTTCGTGGTCGGTTGCGATTTGGATTGTGCCGCCGCCGGCAAGTGTGCGTATCAAGTGTTCGAGGTTGTGTGCACAGATGAGGCGGCGTTTGTGGTGACGTTTCTTCGGCCAGGGGTCGGGGTAATATATATGATAGCAGGCGACACTGCAATCGGGGACAAACCTTATTAAAAAATCGGCGGCGTCGGTGCGAATCAGTTTTACATTTTTCAGGCCCCGGCGGCCGATGCGGTCAACGGCAAAGCGGTAATACTTGCGGGCCCACTCGATGCCGAGAAAGTTGACCTGCGGCTCGGCCCGCGCCTGGCTGACGAGAAATGTCCCCCTGCCTGAGCCTATCTCAATGTGTACCGGCCCGGAGCGTCCGAAAACTTCTTCGAAATCCACCGGCCCGGTCAAATCCTCGCTGTTGAGGCCGACCTCGGGATATTCTTTCAGGCGTCCAGCCATGCACTAAGGGCCTCAAAAATCGGTTTCAGTCGCTCGCCATCTGCTGCAACACGACAGCATAAGGGATTCTATTTCTGTTAGCAACCGGGCGAGGTTTTTATGTTGTTAAAGGACCGCTGTTGCTGCGCCGATAAAAAGCCCTGAACTGTGCCGCGGAGAATACGTAATGTTTATAGGATGTTTTGGGTCGTATCTGCGGCAATTTAAGGAGAAACGCTGCCAGTGATCCGGCAATTGGTAAAATCTCGCCGTAGAAGGGTCTTGATAGACATAAGCACCCAACGAGACCTTTTCCTCGGAGCCGGCAGGGCATGTATAAGGAATCATCGCAGGGTCCTGACGAATCTTCGAAGAATGATAGCCTGGGCCCGGCACAATAATGTACCCGTCATCTCGACCTGCCAGGTCTATCCCAATAACAACGGCGGCAGCGCTATTGACCATTGTCTGGACGGGACTGAAGGCCAGCGAAAGATTCACTATACTTTACTTAAGCGGCGGATAAGCTTTCCCGCAGACGGCCACGACGATTTGCCGCACGACCTCCTGAAGGATTACGACCAGGTAATCCTGCACAAGCGCTGCATCGACCCGTTTGATGAGCCGCGGATAGAGAGACTGTTCAGTGAGATTCGGGCCGGTGAATTCATCCTTGTCGGTGCCAGTGCCGAGGACGCCGTATTGGCCACGGCGCTGGGTCTGCTTCAGAGAAACAAGAGGGTGACGGTGGTGATTGATGCAGTCGGCTCGCGCGACAGCAGGGCCGGCGCACTTGCATTTCGCAAGATGCAGGCCAAGGGCGCTCATATCGTCGAAGCCAAAAGGATAGCGGGCGTAACGCATCTTCGCAGGGTCGGTATCTGCCATTG
>CAYSTP010000226.1:0-3012 GCA_964434085.1 uncultured Pirellulales bacterium | reverse complement strand
GGATAGACAGGAAATACAACAAGCGAAACTATGCGTTCGGCAGCACCGATGCGTCGTATACCACAGAGGCACCGGCGATTTCGGTTTCTCTTGTGTATCGCTTCTAATCCGGTCAGGCAGTTACCGGCCTTGCTTCAGTACATCTGACCCTGCATAATACACACAGTTTTTTCCGGGTAAATCCTAAGCTGCGTTGTCGGCTTTTTCAATCAGGTCGCAGGCCCAGTCCTCGAAGAACAATGGGTAGAGGTGCAGCCGTTCGGTAGCTAACTGGAGGCCTTCGCGGGTGAACCACGCTTCGAGGTTACACTGGTCGAGCGAGAACTGTTCATTTATCCTCTTTTTATAGAGGTCCGTAATTTTCCTGCGTCTCTTTTGTTTAACCTTTTGTCGCTTGCCGGTCGCCCTGAAGTATCGCCTGATGTCGGCAACCGTAATAGCCTGCTCCTTGAAGTAAGGGGCGAGACGTTTCGGTAGCTTTGTAGGCAGCAGAGCCGCGAGGTCGGCAGGGGTGCGAGAGATTTCATCCGGTTCGTAATGCAGGAACGGGTCGTAGAAGAAAGCGGCGGGATAGTAATCGAGGCGGTGTTTGGCGAGGTAAGGGACAAAATCGTCGAGGCATTTGCCTGAGTGGAAAAGGTTCATCGGGCCGTCGCCGATTAGTATGATGTAACAGAGCTTGTTGAGGTCGCGGCGGTTATAGCCAACGACCTTGTTGTAGGCCTGCTGGAGCACCGGCAGGGTGCTTTTGCGCACGTCGATTATCAGCAGTCTCGATGAAACGGTATCCGGGGCCATTTCCTCGATTTCATCGATGCCTTGCTGAATGCCTTTGGCTGGTCTTTTTACGGTGCAGCCTTCCATTCGCGGGTCGTTGTGGATTCGTTCATATACGTCGTCGGCGAGGATTCTGTCGAGTGTCAGGATGTGTATATTGTTTCTTCTTCTGCTGTGACTGAGTATATCTACGCCCGGGTCTTCGACGGTTTGTCTGTTGTTTTCGTCCATTTGCATAATCTATCTATGTAACTATTGACAAAGATGTTCGAAGCGGCGGTTACTAAGCTACCCCCGTTTATTTGCTCAATTTACAATAGCGTTTTTTCCCGATTATTGCAAGCGGTCCGTTCAATCGGCATTTAATGAACCGTTGATTACCTGATTAGCTCGATGATTTTTTCGAGGTCGTTTGGCGCCTCGACGGGAGGATTACTAAACTGCCCCTCCTTGTCCTTGTGGTAATTGACGGTGAGGTTGGGGTCCTTCAGGGCGTGGCCGGTCAGGACACAGGCAATACGGGAATCCTTTTCGATAACTCCGTCGGCGAGCAGGTGAATCAGGCCTGCGATAGTGGCGGCGGAGGCCGGCTCGCAGCCCAGGCCGAATTTGCCTATAAGGGCCTTAGCGTCTTTGATTTCTTCGTCGGGCACAGCCAATACAATGCCGTTACAGATATCGAGTGCGCGGAGACATTTTTTCAAATTTACCGGTCTGGATATTTCGATGGCTGAGGCGATGGTGTGCGGCGAGAAGTTTCTGGCGGTCAGGTCGGCGTAATAATGGTCGATTTTGTGCTGATTGACGTTGCCGTCGTTCCAGGTAAGACGTTTATTGTTGACCAAATCGGTGAGGGTGTCGGCGCCGGTGGAGTTTACTATGGCCATTCGAGGGATGCGGTCGATGAGGCCGAGATGCTTTAGTTCGTAAAAGGCCTTGCCGAACGCGCTGGAGTTGCCGAGGTTGCCGCCCGGTACGATAATCCAGTCGGGTACGTCCCAGCCGAGTCCTTCGATGATGCGGTACATTATGGTCTTCTGGCCTTCGAGGCGGTATGGGTTGAGCGAGTTGAGCAGATAAAGGCCAAGCTCTTTACAGACGGCCTGGACCTGTTTCATACAATCGTCGAAATCGCCCTGAATCTGGATGGTCTGTGCGCCGTAGTCCATTGCCTGTGAGAGCTTGCCGAATGCGACTCGGCCTGAGCCGATGAATACGGTGCATTTGAGTCCGCAGTGGTGCGCGTAGAGCGCGACGGCGGCGGAGGTGTTGCCGGTCGATGCGCAGGCGCAGGATTTAGCGCCGACCATCATCGCGTGGCTGAATGCCGCGGCCATGCCGTTATCTTTGAACGAGCCGGAAGGATTAAGACCTTCGTACTGCAGATAGAGGCAGTCCGGCTTGATGCCTAAATGCTTTGCGACGGCGCAGTTTTGTTCGAGGACGGTCTGGCCTTCGCCGATGGTGACTTTGTTGGAGTCCGGGCAGAAGTCCAGCAACTCGCGGAACCGCCAGACGCCGGAAAAATCTAACGGATAGTCTCTGGTCGCCCAGCGTTTGGCGAAATCGCTCATTTTTTTGGGTACTTCGATTTTGTCCCAGTTGTAGAGGGTGTCGAGCAGTGTGCCGCATTTGGGGCATTTGAACAATACGTCCATAGAATCGAACTGTGCCCGGCACTGCGGGTTTATGCACTCGACGTACGCTGCGCTGTTTTTCCTGGCCTTGCTCATAACGAATCCTGAAAATTCAGACCGGATATTATAGAGGATAGATTTGAGTTTTGGTACAAAAAACCGCAGCAGCTTTACACAGAGGCCGCGATGGACTATATTCCGGCTGACACAATTGAGTGAGGTTGCATGGAGGTGTTATGGCAATTGAAGAACAGGTGATGGTTATTGAAACTAAAGTTTTGGAAGAACTCGGCCTGTTCCATGGGCTGATGTTCGACGTGGATAAATACCTTGCGGCCATATTCGTTCCGGGAGTTCCGCGGTTTATGCTTCGCAGCCAGGCCGAGAAAGACCCATCTTACAAGCAGCTTATTCCTTATGTGATTATGAGTTGTCAGGGCAAGTACCTAAATTACGTCCGGGGCAAAAAGGCTGGCGAAAAAAGGCTTATGGGAAATCGGTCCATCGGTATCGGCGGACATATAAATCCTGTTGATGACATATCCCTGTTAGGGATTTATGAGACTTATCTTACAGCGGTCGAGCGCGAAGTTGCGGA
>CAYSTP010000225.1:0-3017 GCA_964434085.1 uncultured Pirellulales bacterium | reverse complement strand
CGCAGAATTTTTTTATTTCTCATCTTTCTCTCATTTTTGATTTGCTATTTTAGGGTGGAAATAACGACCCTGCCTCGGCGGCAGGCGGCATCTTAAAGTAAGAATCATTAATTTGAAAGGACTGAAAAATGAAAAGAAACCTAGCACAAGCAACGGTCCTGGTACTGATTGCGGCATTGGTGTGTTCTATTGCCATAGCCAAAAAGTGCCGTGATAAGAAAACGAGTCTTCCCGCTCAAGTAGAAAAGTCGCTGGCAGAAAGTTATCCCGGTGCTTCCATTAAAGAGGTAAAGAAGGAAAAAGAGTTCAAGGTCTTTGAAGTTGAATTAGGCCTGAAAAACGGACAGGAAATCGATGTAACCCTGGCCCCGGACGGAACCATCATGGAAATTGAAAATGAAATAGAAGTATCCGGCCTGCCTTTTGATGTGTCAACTATCATTCCAAGCGGCGGTGAGCTAAAAGAGGTCGAGAGCGAAGTCACGTATGCGGTGCTGGCGCCGGTTGCCCTGGCACAGCCCAAAACAACTTACAGCCTGGAAATATTAGCTGACGGGAAGAAGGTCGAATTAGAAGTAGCTGCAGACGGGACTGTCCTGGAACGCAAGGTCAAAGGCCATGACGATGATGAGAATGGAGGCGACGATAATGGCGATGACGACGACAATGATGATGGCCAGGACAGCGATGATTAGGTAATCCGTTGCGGCATTGCCGTCGAATGCTCCTTGAGTTACAATGGTCGCCACACAAAGTCTTACTTCTTTATGTGGCGACTTTTCTTTAACAAGAAGTCTAATTTGAAATGCGATTACTACTCATAGAAGATTATAAGCCATTGCAGAAGTCGCTTGTTAAGGGACTTCGCGAAGCGAATTTCGCTGTTGATTATACGGGCGACGGGCGGGAAGGATTGTGGTATGCAAAATCGAACGACTATGACGTGATAATACTGGATATAATGCTGCCCGGTCTCGATGGGCTGAGTATATTAAAAAAATTGCGTGCGCTCGGAGATACGACCCATATTCTGATATTGACGGCAAAAGATACCCTGGAAGACAAGGTCAGGGGGCTGGAACTGGGGGCAGATGACTATCTTATAAAGCCGTTCGAATTTGAGGAGCTTCTCGCCCGCTTACGAGCATTGATTCGAAGAGATTATAAGAAAAAAAACCCTCAACTGACGATAGAGGACCTCACTATTGATCTGAACACCCATCAGGTCCACAGGGCTGGCCAATTAATTACTCTGACTGCACGCGAATATGCTCTGCTTGAATATTTGGCCATGAGAGAAGGCCAAATCGTAACAAGAACGGACATCTGGGAACACGTTTACGAATTCAATTCGGCGGCATCGAGCAATGTCGTTGATGTATACATCGGTTACCTGCGTAAAAAAGTGGAAAAACAAGGTAAGCTGGCCTTGATTCACACGATTCGTGGACGCGGTTACTTGTTGGGAGCCAAGCTATGATTTTGTCTTTGCGCTCTCGTTTCCTTGCAGGGGTGATAGTCAGTATAGCACTTCTTTTATGTGCCTTTTGTATAATAGTTTACACCGCAACACGCCATACTCTTATCCGTCATTTTGATAAATCACTGCTCGATACCGCGAAAATGCTTTCTGCCGTTGTCCAGGTCGAAAGTTATGACGCCGAAGATAAACTGCAGCAAGGCCATCAAGATAAACAAGCGATTAGGCGAGCCGGGTACAAAATAGAGTTCGAGCTCGACGTTAGCCAGACCCCTGAATTCAATAATCGCTTTGGTGGAGCGTACTATCAATTCCGCGATGGTGACGGGGCTGTACTAATAAGCTCTCCTTCTCTGGCAGATGCTGACCTGAATGTATTTGCACAGCTCTCGGCCACACCTCGATATAATCAATGCGTTCTGCCTGACGGCAGGACAGGTCGAGCGACAGGATTTCAGTTCATCCCAAGAGGCGACCGGCAATCAGACGAGATACGTTTTTCTATTGTCGTTGCGCGAGACGCGGGCAGCATCTACGACCACTTAAGTTTTCTCAAATGGCTGCTGCTGATTTCATCGGCAGTGATGGTCCTACTATCCGTAATTGTAGCTTTATTTGTTACCAGAGCCGGCCTGCGGCCGGTGTGCACTCTTGCAGATGAAATATCCCGCGTTGATGCTGACAACCTCGATAGCAGTCATATCTCTGAACAATACCCGCGGGAATTACTGCCCGTCATTGGATGTCTCAACGGTCTGCTCGGGCGACTGAAACATTCCTTCGACCGAGAGAAGAGTTTTAGTTCTGATGTCGCACACGAGCTTCGCACCCCTGTTGCTGGAATACAGACGACCATTGAAGTGGCTCTTTCCCGCCCGCGTGAGCCGAAAGAATACCAGGCCGATTTGCAGACCTGCCTGCAAATTGTCAAAAGCATGAACAGGATGATTGAGACCATGCTGTCGTTGGCAAGGCTTGAATCAAAACAAATACCCTTAAAGCACGAGCACATTTCTCTTAGAGACCTGATAGACGACTGCTGGGTGAGTTTCGCGGATAGAGCTTACGACAGAAGAATCTCATTTGAGAATCGTGTTAGTAAAGATGCCGGGTGTTGTTCCGACAAAGGTCTTCTGTCCATGATTCTTTTTAATATCCTCGATAACGCGGTTGAATATTCTAACCAAGCCGGGCGAATATGGATTGAGTCTGAAAAATCAGCAGAATCTGTGATACTTTCAATATCAAATACCGGCTGCAAGCTGAACCCGCATGAAGCTGACGACGTATTTGGCTCATTCTGGAGAGGCGATAAATCAAGAGAGGATACGGGCACGCATTGCGGCATCGGCCTGGCTGTTGTACAGAGACTGGTCCAAGTATTTGGGGCAAGCATCAAAGCCGATATTAAACCAGAAAACATCTTTACTATTCAGCTCAGCCTACCTGCCGGCCAGAAAAGTTAAGGGGCGCAGCGGTTTTTTTAGTGTGCGATGACGGAGGAGGTTCTGAAGACCGGCAGCAATAGTGCGATTGC
>CAYSTP010000224.1:0-3113 GCA_964434085.1 uncultured Pirellulales bacterium | reverse complement strand
GTGGCTTGTATCATTGTCTGGCCTTAAAAAGTAATGGCACGGTTGTGGGGTGGGGCCGGAACAATTATGGTCAGGCCACACCTCCCATGGGCAAGGATTTTGTCGTTGTTTGCGCCGGCAGCGCGCACAGTCTGGCGTTGAAGCAAAACGGCTCAATTCTGGGCTGGGGTGATGATTCTTCTGGTCAATCGAACGTACCCGAAGGCAACGATTTTGTTGCCGCTGCGGCGGGTATTTATCACAGTATTGCTTTGAAGCAGGATGGTTCGATTGTCGGATGGGGCAACAACAGTTATGGTCAGATTAACGTGCCGACCGGAAACGATTTCAACACAATAGCGGCGGGCAGCTATCACAACCTGGCATTGAAACAGAACGGTTCCATAGTAGGATGGGGCCGTAACAATTACGGTCAGGCCAGTCCTCCTGCGGGCAACGATTTTTCTGCCATCGCAGCAGGTAAATATTACAGCTTGGCCTTGAGGCAGGATGGTTCCATAGTAGGGTGGGGCCGGAATGATTATAATCAAATCGTAACTCCTGTCGGCAATGACTTTATCGCGGTAGCGGCGGGTTCATCTCATGGTGTGGCCCTGAGACAGAACGGTTCCGTAATCGGGTGGGGGCGTAATGATTATGGTCAGGCTTCGCCGCCTGATGGGAATGATTTTGTGGCGATAGCCGCAGGTGGTTACCATAGCCTGGCTTTAAGGCAGGATGGTTCCGTAGCCGGGTGGGGCGACAACGTATATGGTCAGGCATCGCCTCCGACTCAAATACGATTTGTAGCAATTGCAGCGGGTGATTATCACAGCCCCGCTATTGTGCAATCCTGCGACTATATACTTGCCGGCGATATGGACAATGACTGCAGGATTGATTTGGAGGACCTGCAAGTTTTTGCCGAACAATGGCTTCAACTGGATGGTACTGCCAACCTGGATAATATTAATAGCGTTGATTTATTTGATTTTGCCCTAATGGCTAAGAACTGGCTTACAGATTGTATGATGGATTCGGACAATCCGGCATGCGTTCACAAGTAATCATCTTTTCCTCAGAAATAAAAAGAGCTGTGAACGTTTCACAGCTCTTTTGATTTTTACCCCTTTTTTCGCCGGGTCCTTTATTATCTTTTTCTCCTCCGTAACACAAATGCTGCGCCTGCCGCCAGCAGCAATATGGTGCTTGGCTCCGGCGTGATAACAAAGGCCAGGTCCAACGCCTCTTTGTCTTGCCCACACCATCCACCCTCCATCAATTGCACCCATCTCCAGTCAACTTCAGGATGGCAATGCCATGGAGGGTATGACGGACCCCAATTATAGTATGTATCCCAGAACAACGAACCGTTGCCTTCAACGGTTTCAGTGGTCTTCCATCCCCACTGGCAGCCCTCAAAGTTCATCGATATCATCAGCCAGTAGGTCTCTCCAACCTGCTGGATGAATGGGTCGTCAATATCGGGAATGTTATACTGGTACACTCCTGTGTGGTCGTCGTATTCGTACTGATACTGTGGCTGACTATCATTATATCTGGGGTCATACCAGCCCTGCAATTGCCACTCGTCTTGATGATATTCATTGCCCGTATAATCACCTGTAGTGATTACACGCTGCCATAGCACGTCACCGGGTTGGTCAAAACCATAATGTGTGTCATCATTGCTGTATATCTGAATAAGAATATTCCCCGTTGTACCAACGTGGTCATCCTTCCAGGAACCCCAGAAATGTATATCAGTGACAGCTGCAGTTTCCGTGGCAGTCCAGTCATTTGACGCACCATATCCATCCCCGTCTGGGACTGGATGGTGATAATATGGTCCGTCGCCCCACTCCGAATAAACATCCCAACCCGTAAAATCAGGCAGTTGATAATGTAAAGCGGGCTCACCCGGTTCCCAGTCCGCCGAAACTGTACTTACTAACAGTACAGTGAGTAACGCCACCCGAACTCCAAATCTCTTTACCCTCATCTACACCTCTTCCAACTCTTGTAAGGCTTTCTTGCCCTACCTCCTTTCGACAAAACTGCTTATACAGTGGCTCTAAAGTCCTCCACGTGCTTATCAGTGTAGCCTTTAATACACCGGTATGTCAACGGGAATTTTCAAAAATTTTAGATTTTTTTTCATTTTTTTTCTTATTTTTTGCAATAGCATAGGCAAAGTCGCTTTTTCGCTCAAAAACGAGGTTTCTACTACTTTCGGGTTATTTTATTCTATATGGCAACTATAGCAACGGATTTAATCCGGCGAATCCTCTTTTTTTTAGAATTTCGGGCGGAAATGGCTGTTTTTAACCCCTGAAAAGGGATTCTGCGTCATTATTTCTCCGGAACAGGCAGGTTTAGCTCATTGAGCACTTTTTTCATATCTTCCCAGACCCGACGCCGGTTTTCCGGAGAATAGCTTCGCAGCAGATATGCTGGATGATATGTAGCCATCAGCTTAATTGGCGGTTTGCCTAAGCTGAGGTAATAATCGTGGAACCTGCCTCGTAGTTGGCCGATTGATTTTGTGTTTTCAAGAAGTGTCCGCGCTGCATGCGCGCCAAGTGCAACAATAATCTCCGGCTCGATTATTTCCAATTGTTCTTGCAGGTACGGCAGGCAGTGTGCAACTTCGTCAGGCCGCGGGTCACGGTTCTCCGGCGGCCGACATTTAAGTATATTGCAGATGTAAACATCACTTCGCTTCAACCTCATTGCATTGATGATTTTATCTAACAACTGGCCCGCCCGGCCGACGAAAGGCCGACCTTGTGCATCTTCATCGGCCCCCGGCCCTTCGCCGACAAAAACTATTCGCGCATCCGCGCTGCCTTCACCCGGAACTGCATTGGTCCGCAATTTACCAAGCCCGCACTTGCAGCATTTGCGAACCTCTTCTGCAATTGCGTCGAGCTTCGCCTGTTTATCGGAAATTGCCTGCGACCCGGAAACTTTCGTGCTTACAGGTCGTCCCCTGACTGCAAAACCGCCCGTAAAAAACTGCTCCATCTCACCGTGCTGCCTTACAACCTTATTGACATCCGTTTCGTTAGACATGTCCCGCATTGTAATATCACTCAGCACATACTACAACTTTTTCTGCGAAACAATAATCA
>CAYSTP010000223.1:0-3148 GCA_964434085.1 uncultured Pirellulales bacterium | reverse complement strand
GTAACGGTGGATGTGTGCAAAAACGGCTGCGGAGGGATTTGGTTCGACAATTTCGAGCTCAAAAAGTTCGATGAACCGCATGAATCAGCAGGTGAGGAACTGCTCGAGATGGAGCACAACCCGAATGTGCGGATTGACCATAATCAAAGGTTCACCTGCCCCAAGTGTGAGGGCGTCGTGATGATGCGGCATTTCTTCAGCGTCAAACACAAGGTTCAAATCGACGAGTGCCCCGGCTGCGCGGGTATCTGGCTGGACTCCGGCGAGCTGGGACAAATCCGCGAGCTGTTCGATTCCGAGCAGGCGCGTCACCATGCCGCCGATGAATATTTCCAGCAGGTCTTCGGCAAAGAGCTGGCGGCCATGGAAGCGGAAGATGACGCAAAGCTGGCCAAGGCCCGGCAGTTCGCGAATATGTTCAAGTGGATTTGCCCGAGCGCCTATATCCCCGGCAAACAGGCCTGGGGTGCATTTTAATTCGTTACTCGTTTCTCGTCGCTCGTATCTCGTTAGATGATATTGCTTCGTCGTCTCGACAAATCGGGACTCTTCGCAATAGCAGAAAAATAATTACCCAAGTCCGAACGGATTACTGTTCGGGCTTTTTTAATTCTTCGATTTTCGGCAGGTCTTTGAGGCTGTTCAGGCCGAAGACTTCGAGGAATTTTTTAGTGGTTCCATACAGCATCGGCCTGCCGAGGACGTCAGCCCTGCCTGTTATTTTCACCAGCCCCTTATACATCAGCGAGCGAATCATCTCCCCTGCGGCGACGCCGCGAATGGCCTCTACGTCGGCGCGGATAATCGGCTGCTTGTAGGCGATGATGGCCAGGGTTTCAAGAGCAGCAGCGCTCAGTTTACTCTCGCTGCGGGCGCGGAGCAGACTCTTGAGCCAGTGGTTGTAAGGCGAAAGCGTAAGCATCTGGTAACCGCCGGCGATTTGCACGATGCGAAAGGCGTGATTACCGGCCTTGTATTTCTCGTTGAGCGTCCTGACCGCCTCGTTCACCTGCTTAGTGGTGATTTCAATAATCGCCGCCAGTTTTGTCGCTGACAGTGATTCATCACTTGCAAAGAGAATCGCTTCAATCACCGATTCAACAGTAGTCTCAACGGGCTCTTCCGGTTCGGCAAAAACCAGCTCTCGCGACTGCTCCTGTCCTGTATCTTCATTTTCCTCTGCAATCTCAGCCGGCTCATCGGCTCTTTGCCGGGATTCTTCGAGTTCCTGCGAATCGGCCTGCTCATCCTGTAGGCTTCGCTGTTGGCTGTCGGTCATAATTCCTTCCAGACAAATGGGTCCGCATCCTTTTTACTGACGGCAATTTTGACGCCTTTTAACTGTTTTTGCAACTGTTTCGCTAATTTTTTCAGGATGAACCGCTCAGAAACCGAGTGGCTAAGACAAAGGCACGTCAGATTCGCCTCCTGAGCGGCTAACGCCTGATGATGTTTCAGCTCTCCTGTGACGTAGAGGTCAACCCTTTGTGCGATTACCTGATTGATTATCTTGCCGCAGGAACCGGCACATACAGCGGCTTTTCTAACGATGTGTTTATCCCTGCCGACAATCCCTATTGCCTTTGCACCGGTTTGTCTCTTGATTTTCGTTATGATTTGACTCAGCGGCGTTGGCGTGGCGAGCCTGCCGATTCGCCCAAGACCCAATTTATCCTGCGGATTACAGAGCTTGAATACATCGAAGGCAGGCTCCTCGTACGGATGGGCCTTTTTCATTGCCGCCAATACCACATCGAGTCTGGCGGCGGGAACAATGCACTCGAATCTGATTTCTTCCACGGTTTCGAGTTTACCCTTTTTGCCGATAGCAGGTTTTGCTCCTTCTCGCGGCAGGAAACTGCCCCGGCCCGGCACCTTAAAGCCGCAGTGACTGTAATTGCCAATCCACCCGGCGCCCGCCTCGAACACGGCATTGGTTACTTTGTCAATGGCGGCGGTGGGAACAAAGACGATGAGCTTATAGTTATCTTTTGTTTCGTCCTGTACATAATCACCGATGGGCCTGGCATCGATGATGCCGACCATCTCAGCAAGGCCGTCATTGACGCCGTCCGTGACCACGTCGAGCGAGGTGTGTATCGAATAAACCGAGATTCCCGCCTGTACCAGTTGATAAACGATATTACCCGGTCCGTCGGCAGTTACTTGTTTCAGGCCGTCCCAGATGACCGGATGATAGCTGATTATCATCCCTGCCTTTAGTTTTTTTGCTTCACCAACAACAGCCTCGGTAATATCGATGGTAAGCAGAATGTTCTTGACCTGTTGATTGGTATCGCCGACAAGAAAACCGGTGTTGTCCCAGTCCTGGGCAAGTCTGGGCGGGGCTATTTGCTCTATTTGTTTTATAATGTTATTGACCTTCATCCTGAACACCGCAGCTTTTCTTAACGAAATCATCGAATCGTTTTTGCAGTTCCCTGGTAACCGGTCCGACCTTGCCGCCGCCAATGTCGTGCTTTTCAACCTTTGTAACCGGCATGACCTGCATTATCACATTAGTCAGAAACACCTCGTCCGCGTCGAGCAGGTCGTTGATAGTGAGGTCCTTTTCACTGCATCGTATTGCGCTTTGCTCAGCCAGTTTCATTACGGTTTTTCTGGCGATGCCCGGCAGTACCGGTGTATTTGTCGGCGGGGTGAGCACTTCCGAATCTTTGACGACAAATACATTGCTGATACAGCCTTCGGCAAGGCGGTTATCTGTGGTAAACCAAATCGCCTCGGCAGCCTTGTTTTGATGAGCGAACTTCAGGCCTAACATGCGTGACATATAGCTGGTTGTCTTGTTGCCATAGACCGGGTCGGATGCGTTTTGCTTGTACGGACAGAGCACAACCATAACACCCTTTTTATAGTACTCGGGCGGATAAGGCTTAAATTCAGTTGCAGTTATAAGCAAAGTAGGTTTCGGTTCATCCTGGTCCGTTGAAGCTGAGCCGCCGGTTATGGTCAGACGCAGCCTTGCGTCTTTTAACTTGTTTGCTTCGAGCGTTTTATTAACTGCCTCTGCGATAAATTCACTATCGTATGTATTACCGACAGATAATTTTTTTGCACTGTCAAGCAGCCTGTCCAAATGCGCATCCATCTCGAACACAACACCGTTGCACGCCCGCATAGTCTC
>CAYSTP010000222.1:0-3154 GCA_964434085.1 uncultured Pirellulales bacterium | reverse complement strand
TTATCGAGGCGGGTGTTGTTGCGAGCGATGAGAAACTGGCGATTGAAAAGAGGCTTAATCAGATAGCTGTTGATTTTGCAGCGATATTAGAGAAGTTCCAGCCGGAGGTTGTGGCGATTGAGCAGCTTTATTCACATTATGCGCATCCGAATACGGCGATATTGATGGGGCACGCCCGCGGTGTTATACTGCAGAAGTGCGCCGAGGCGGGCGTGAAAGTAAGGAGCTTCAGCGCAACGAGGATAAAAAAGTCTCTTACGGGTAACGGACGGGCGTCGAAGGAGCAGGTTCAAAGAACGGTGCAGGTTGTTTTGTCTCTGCCGGAAGTTCCTCAGCCTGCCGACGTGGCCGATGCGATAGCGGCGGCGCTTTGCTGCGGCAATTCAAAGAATTTTTTAGACACGGATTAACACGGTATTTTTTAGACACGGATTTACACAGATTAACACTGTTTTTAAAAGAAGAAATTTAAAAGAATGGAAATGGATTCCTGCTTTCGCAGGAATGACGAAAACGAATGATTGCACGGATAGAAGGCAAACTGATTAAGTTAGGCAGTGAAACGGCGCTGGTGCAGGTTGGAGATATTGCATACGAAGTTATGCTGCCGGGTTATTGTGTCAATGCGCTGTCGGATAAAATCGGGGCGGATATTGTTCTGTGCACGATGCAGTACTACGAAGGTTCACCGGGCGGAGGGAATCTGGTTCCGAGGATGGTTGGTTTTTTGAGCAGCGGTGAGCGGGACTTCTTTACGCGTTTCATCGGGGTGAAGGGGATGGGGATGCGCAAGGCCCTTAAGGCGTTTAGCATGCCGCCGGGTACTATAGCGGCGGCGATAGAAGACGGCGACAGCAAGATGCTCCTGGCGCTTCCGGGAGTGGGTAAGCGCATGGCTGAGCAGATTGTCGCAGAGCTTAAAGGCAAGATGCAGGCGTTTGCGTTTGCCGCCGGGGCGGAAAGGAGAGAGCAGGCGGTTTACAGGCCGTTCCAGGTGGAGACGTTAGAAATACTCGTGGCGTGGGGAGAGAAGAGAAACGAGGTGATGGAATTGATAGAGCTGGCCTGCCGCAAACATCCCGATATAAAAACGGCGGAGGAACTGGTTCCTGTGGTTTACCGGCTCAAACAGGGAGTCGAAGTTTAACGAATGGCGATTGACCGAGTCATAAGCGGTAATAAGAGAAGTGAGCAGGAAGAGAGTCTTGCGCTGTCGCTGCGGCCGAAGTCTCTGGATGAGCTGATAGGCCAGAATAATGTGCGTCAGAAACTGGCGATTGCGATAGCGGCGGCGAAGCAGCGAGGCGAACCGCTGGAACATATTCTGTTTTACGGGCCGCCGGGGCTGGGCAAGACAACTCTGGCCCATATAGTAGCCAACGAGATGGGGACGAATATCCGCAGCTCGTCGGGGCCGGCACTTGTGAAGCAGGGTGACGTGATGGGATTGTTGACTAATATAGGGACGGGGGACGTTCTGTTTATCGATGAGGTCCATCGGCTCAGCACGCCGGTCGAGGAGTTCATATACCCGGCGATGGAGGATTTCAAGGTTGATTTTACGGTCGATAGCGGCATGCACGCCAAGACGATAAACTTTCCGCTAAGGCGATTTACGCTGATAGGAGCAACGACACGCGCGGGATTGCTTTCGGCGCCGCTTCGCAGCAGGTTCGGAATGCTCTATCATCTGGAGTTTTACAGCGAGACGGAACTTGCACAAATTCTGCACCGTTCGTCGAAGCTTCTGTCGCTGCAATGCCAAGACGGGACTTTAGAACTAATCGCAGCGCGGAGCAGGGGAACACCGCGAGTGGCAAACCGTCTGCTGAAGCGCGTAAGGGATTATGCGCAGGTCAAAGGCACAGGCAGGCTAAGCAGTGAAATTGTCAAAAATGCCCTGAAGATGGAGCGGATAGACGAGCTTGGGCTGGATGAGCTTGACCGCTCGGTTTTACGCGCTCTTGCAGAGGTTTACGAAGGCGGGCCTGCGGGAATCGAGGCGATAGCAGCAACATTGGGCGAGGAGAAAGACACGCTCGAAGACGTGGTCGAGCCTTATCTTTTGCAGATAGGCTTTGTTCGCAGGACGAGGCGCGGCAGAGAGATTACAAAGGCCGCGTGTGAACATCTTGGCATTAAGATAAAGACGGCGAAGAAGAAGGACTCAGAAGCAGCCGGTTTGTTCGAGCAGTGAGAAAACTCGAAGGAGCGGTTACTGTTTTTTCTGCTTTTGCTCGGCGAGATATTTTTCAATCACACTCCGCATTTCTTTCAGTCTTTCCCTGATGGGCAGTCTCTGTGTGCAGGCCTCTTCGCAGATGCCGCACTGTGTGCATTTGTCGAGGTAATTGTTTTCAAGGTCGATTTGCCAGTGCCATATAAAGCGGTCGATAATATCGCTGTCCTTACCGCTGAACATTTTGTGATTGTAAGCGTCCATCATTCGCGGGACGGGAATATCTTCCGGGCACTTGTCGCAATACTGGCAGCCGGTACAGAGCTGGTTGAAGGATTCCTTTACGCCTGAGCGGATTTGCTCGACGGTTTCGCGGGGAATATGCTTGAATCCATCGACGGCGGCGATTGCCTCGTCAAGCTGGGCCTGACTGGAGAAACCTACCAGGCTGATGTTGATGCGTTTGTCGTTGAGCAGGAACCGCAGTGCGGCCTGGACGACTGTTTCATCCTGTCGCGTTTTAACGAAGCTGAAGATGTCGGGGTTCCGGGGGATTATGCCGCCGCCGAGCGGGTTCATTACGACGACGCCCTGTTTGGACTTTGCGGCGGCATTGAGGCCCGCTTCACGGTAGGCAAAGTTCATTGCCGAATAACCGAGAAGGACGCCCTCGAACGGGTAATCTGCTAACACCTTTCCGATATCTGCACCGGGCAGGTGGGTCGAGATGCATATATGTTTGATTAGGCCTTCGTTTTTGAGTTTTTCGAATTCCTTAAGTACGCCGTTTTGTTTTCTGCGGTGATAATCATCCAGATTCACAATGCACCAGAAGTGATAGAAGTCGATGTATTCAAGGCTGAGGCGTCCGAGGGACTTTTCGAGGTTCTTTCGTACGAGGCTGGGTTCGGCTTTGGCGGATTTGGTGGAGGTGTAGAAAGGCTTTTTGTTCCGGGTTTTGAGCATTTCCTTAAA
>CAYSTP010000221.1:1590-3226 GCA_964434085.1 uncultured Pirellulales bacterium | reverse complement strand
GGAAATTGGCCAGGGTAAGCAACGAGAGCTTCTCGGTAAGATAATCTGCAAGCAGACCTGTAAATTTTTTATATGCCTCCTGGTCTATCGTGGCGTCGTTATACAGGCAATGGATATAACCGGTCGGGTGGGCAACGATAGTGACATTTTCATTGCGAATCGCCCGCTGGGCCTTGTCGGTTATGGCTGTCCCGTTGAACCACATAGTTTTGGTGACCAACCTGCGGTTATTGGTCAGGGCGCCGTCTTTGATGTCAATGAAATTCTGCGAATGTAGCGGCGTCAGTATCATATAAATATCTTCCAGCGGAATGCCGCATACTATGAACGCCGCCGCTGCGTATAACGTGGACAGGGACACACACTCGCCGGCGCCCGTTTTGTAGCCGCCTTTCAAACGAAAGGCGTCCATGGCCTCGACGGTCTCGGTCTTCCAGTAAGGAATGATATTGGTGTTATATTTATCCAGGCCGAAGTGTTTGCGGATATCCACGTCGAAATAATACCTGTCGCCTTCGTAGCCGAACAGTGCGTTACTTGCCGCGATGTCGTCAGGCGAGATGAACTTCTCGAATCGCTTAAGCTCTTTTTCCCTTGTAGTCAGGCCCCAGGTTTCCAGGTCAAGGTTGAACTCGTACTCGTCCATAATAAACTGCTTCAAGCGCATCAGCTTTCGATAGCTGTCTTTGCCCTGTAGTTTTTCGAAGCAGTCTCTCTGCCGCCATCGCCATATCTTCGGGCTCATAATGTTCGCCAGGACCAGGCTGTACATCAGCTCCGGAAATACGAATACTTCCATATCCGAAAGCGTCACCGCGGAACTGTATTTCTCCAATTGTTCAGGGGTCATTTGTTATTCCAATTCTCCAGGCTGTCGGGCATGGTCTCAATAAAGGCCTTTATCTGGTCCCGGGTCCTGCGGAAGGCGTTTAAGAGCTGCTGTCGAGCTCCGATTAAGAACGACGGGTCAGCAAATGACCTGTGAATCATTTTACATTTACCCGGAAAAACGGGGCAATGCTCTTTGGCGTTGTCACACACGGTGACGACATAATCGAAATCGAGGCCCATCAAATCTTCTGCGTGTTTCGACGTGTGTCCTGATATATCCACACCGGCCTCGGCCATTACCTCGATTGCCGTTTCGTTGACACGGACGGGGGTGATACCGGCCGAGAACGCTTCAATGACGTCGCCCTTTAGATGCCGTGCCCAGCCTTCGGCTATCTGGCTCCTGCAGGAATTGCCCGTGCACAAGAACAATACGTTAAGTTTCCTTTTCATACGGCGGTTAGCTAAATTAAAAACTATCACGTCTTTTACAAAACTCTAACAGTTCACACTCTTCGCATTTCGGCCTGTATCTGCCGTTGCAGTCCTCTACGATTCCTATTCGTGAAAGTGCGAAATCATATTTGACGGGGTCGGCCGGCTCAAGCCGGGCGAAGCCCTGTGTAATCTCAACTGCTGTCGCCATTGACACAGTCTTTCTATCATACAAACCGAGAATCCTGCACAGCCGGGCTATATGGGTATCGACCGGCACGATGAGCTTTGTCTTGTCCACCGATGTCCATACTCCTGCATCTACGTCATCATCACGGACCATCCATCGCAGGAACAGGTTCAGCCTTTT
>CAYSTP010000221.1:0-1490 GCA_964434085.1 uncultured Pirellulales bacterium | reverse complement strand
AGATTGTCAACGCTGCGTTCAATCTGCCGGACCCTGCCATAAGCAAGAACCGCTGCCAGGAAACCCGCCACTTCCATATCGCCGGATTCGCTGTAGTGATAGACAAACTGCAGCGGGTCCGGCTCAATCAGCTCGAAGCGATTGTACCTTCGATACAGCACTTCCAGTACCTCGTGAAGCTGACAGGTTGTCCGGGTACTTAAATCGGGCATTTCTATATTTCCGTAACATACAGGCTTAAATTTGCGAATATACCAGCAGTTAAGCTCGAAGTCCACCGGCATCCAAAGACAAGGACTGTGCGCTGAGTAAGCGTACAGTCCTTTATTTATACTTCTCTTTATTGAAATTGTTTTTTAGGCGACCGCGGCCTTGCCGTCTTTTATATGCACGTCGCTTTGCGGATACGGAATAGTTATGCCGCTCTGGTCGAGCGCGACCTTGATTTTGTGCGTCGTATCGAAGTACACATTCCAATAGTCAGAAGATTTCACCCAGGGTCTGACCACGAAATTGACGCTGCTGTCTGCAAGCTCTGAGACGGCTACCGTCCAGGCGGGGTCTTTCAATATTCTCTCATCGTCAGATAGGACCTTTTCGATGACCTGCTTTGCCTCTTTCAGGTCGTCATCGTAGGAGACACCGACGACCAAATCAACTCGCCGTGTGCCGTTGGTGGTAAAATTATGAATGTTTCCGCCGGTAATCTGGCCGTTAGGGATGATAATCCTGACATTATCAGGCGAGTTGAGCACCGTAGTAAATATACCGATTTCCTGAACGGAACCTTTGACGCCGGCCGCATCAATGAAATCTCCGACCTTGAACGGTTTGAATATAATCATCATTATGCCGGCGGCGAAGTTGCTCAGTGAACCCTGCAGGGCAAAGCCGATAGCCAGGCCGGCGGCACCAATAACAGCCACAGCCGATGTGGTTTCCATAC
This sequence comes from uncultured Pirellulales bacterium, assembly GCA_964434085.1. Taxonomy (GTDB): domain Bacteria; phylum Planctomycetota; class Phycisphaerae; order Sedimentisphaerales; family Anaerobacaceae; genus JBBABK01. The sequence goes on along the minus strand of CAYSTP010000221.1, from coordinate 544 downwards.
CGAGCTTACGCAGCGCGGCAATTATCACAAACGTCATTAAGACGATGTAACACAGACTGCGAAGAAACCTGACTAACGTTTCCTCTGTCTTGCTTCGCCTTAATGCCCCGGCGACAAGACTCGAGATGAGCTTAGAGAGCCACCAGCCTATAATCAAAATCAACAAGGCGCCGATGACTTTCAGGCCCCACTGGGCCAAAATTCCATAGATTTTTGTCATAACATCTTCCATCCTGAATGACCTCCCTAAATCCCTGAAAAAGTTTACAGTTATTTATAAAAGCACCACGGTGAAAATCACCGTGGTGCCATGCTTAAACGTTTATTATGCTTATTCGTACAGATTCGTAGATTCGGTTTCTTCAACCGGCCGAGTAAGCTGGTCGGTGTTCATAATAACTGTGAACCGTACGTCTCCAGTCTTTGCAGCTTTTACGACAACGTTCCACTGGGCCTTAGCCTGAGGTGCAAGGCTCCCGAGAGGCTGGAAAATGACCTTGTTGCCTTCGAGTCGGCCTCTTGTCGCACCGCTCGATGATACATA
>CAYSTP010000220.1:0-3233 GCA_964434085.1 uncultured Pirellulales bacterium | reverse complement strand
GCATCGACTGGCGCATTATATGGCTGTGAATGCTTGGGCCTTTCTGCCGGGCGTTGTAGAACGACTGGAAGATACATTTTACGCCCTGCTTATAAAGCTCGCGGTATAGTTCAGGGAAACGCAGGTCGAAGCAAATAAGAAGCGAACATTTTACGCCGTTGATTTTGAAGGTAACAAAGTGGTCGCCGGGCGTGTATTTTCTGCCCTCAGCCTTCATACAAAATCGCTTGTCGTACCGGTCTTTGATTTTCCCGTTTGGCCCTATCAGATACAAACTGTTATGCGGCTTATTCGGAGCGGTTAATGGATGGGTGCTCCCCAGAACGACCCACAAACCAAGCCCTTTCGCCAAAGCCACAATTTTCAAAGTTTCTTCTTTAAGAAGTTCCCAGTCAAAATTATCAAAGTTCGGAAAATCAACTCCCACATAACCGCTCAGCGCGCATTCAGGAAAGTGCACAATCTCAGCATGAGCCTTTTTGGCCTGGCGCATGAATTTCTGAATCTGCTGTGAGTTGCGTCTGATCAAACGACCCACCGCAAACTGACACGTCGCAACTTTTAGTAAGATTCCGGACATATTAGTATGGGCGGGCCGCCTAAGTCGGACATGGAGGCTATAACTCTTTTAATAAAGCCTCAAAGCGCTCCAGTGCCTTTTCAAATTCGGTAACACCTGAAAACCTGCTAAGCCAGGTTCTTACATATTCGATATCAACGGTATTGCCGTGTTTGGCCAGAACGCTTCTTACATCCTCTTCATCAACCGGCCTTCCTGCCAAAATCTTGTGAATTATCAGGTCTTCGCAAGAAGTGAACTTGACAGGATAGTCTTGAATTTCAATTGACTTTGCGCGGCCGATGGCCTGCTTTTCAAAATCGGTGAAGGAGAAAATCAGGTCGACCCGAATTTTAGTGTCAGGTTCTTCAGCAATCAAAACCTTGGTCTGCTCGGCAAAACTGCGGGGATTCTCCGCCAGAAGCCGCAAACCAAGCTTTTTGCACAACTCTTCAATTTGCTTACACCTGTCGGTGTCCACGCCCAGAGTGATATCGATATCACGGGTCGTACGAACTCTACCGTACACGAGCAGTGCCTGTCCGCCGACCACCATGTAAGGAATTGCCGCACCATCCAGCGCTTCGGCTATCTTCTTTAGTAGCAGCTCTACCATTATTTCAACGAATTTAGCGCCTTTGCCAGTCGAATGTCCGCATCCAGACCGTCCAGAATATTCTCAGAATCAATGGCGCCGAGAGCAACAGCCTCTTTATATAGCGCGTCGTAAATTACCAGTGCCTCCTGGTAAGACAGATTCTCTGTCTTTGCCAGCCTGCGCTCAAGTTCCTCGAGTTTTTTTCTGTTCTTTATCAAGGCAGCCCCATCCCGCAACTAATTCACAGCATATTATAGCATTTCAGCTACGCCAGACCAAGCGTTTCTTCAAGGCCGAAGATGATGTTCATATTCTGTACGGCCTGGCCGGATGCGCCCTTGACAAGGTTATCAATCGCAGAAAATGCGATTATTTTGCCTTTGGTATGGGTGACATAAACGTGGCAGTAATTGGTGCCGGCAACGTCCTTGACGGACGGACTTTCGGTGCAAAGCTGGACAAAAGGCTCGGTCTTATAAAACTCCTCATAAATCTGCGTCAATTTATCCTGCGTGACATCCTGTTTCGGCTGGCAATACACCGTCGATAGTATTCCGCGGTCGAAAGGCCCCACGTGCGGCTGAAACAATACGTTCACGTCCGTTCCGGCGACCTCGCCTGCTATTTGTTCCATCTCCGGCATGTGGCGGTGCGTACCGACGCCGTATGCAAAGAAGTTTTCGTTCATATTGGGAAAATGAAATTTCGTCGAGGGATTCTTGCCTGCGCCGCTGGCGCCGGTGACGGCGTTATTAATTACGAAATCGGTTTCAATCAAACCGTGTTTGAGCAGAGGAGCCACCGCAAGTATGAAGCCCGTCGGATAGCAGCCGGGATTGGCAATAAGGTCTTTGCCTTTTATTTGGTCGCGGAATAGTTCCGGCAGGCCGTAAACAGCTTTTTCGAGGTTAACGGTATCTGTATGCTCGACCTGATAGAATTTCTCATAGAGCTTGGCATCCTTGATGCGGTAGTCGGCGCTAAAGTCGATAACCTTGACACCTGCCTCGAGCAGCTTCGGCACAAAACCCATCGAGACCTTATGCGGCAGGCAGCACAGGACCACATCGGCGAGCTTCGCAAGTCTGCTCAAATCGAGCGGCTCGATTTGCATGTCGCACTTGCCTTTGAGCCGGCCGAAAACCGATTCGGCGTGGCCGCACTCTTCGGGCAATGCCGTAAGATATGTGACCTCGGCCTGTGGGTGCCGGCTGATAATTTCGATGGACTCCAGGCCTGTATAGCCGGTCGCTCCAATTATCGCCACCCTGACCATAATTACTCCTTATAAAAAAGGCCCCGTGTCTTGCTGTCGCAAGACAGCAACGGGGCCATTGTAAATTTCGTAAGAATAATTTGCAAATTTATCCTCCGTAGCTTTAGCGAAGGAGGACTAACGCTTGGAGAACTGGAACCTCCGTCTTGCGCCCGCCTGTCCGGGTTTTTTTCTCTCGACCATTCTTGCGTCTCTGGTCAGATGCCCGCCTTCGCGCAGCGTATGCACGATGCTATTATCATAGTTGCGAAGCGCCCGTGCGATACCCAGCCTTGCCGCCCCGGATTGGCCTGTGGTGCCTCCACCTTTGACATTGATAAAGACATCGAAAGAACTGGCGGCGTTAACCGCCCGCAGGGGCGCCAGAACAGCATTTTGGTCCTGCTGGCGGGCAAAGTAGTCGCCAAGCTCCTTCTTGTTTATCAGCAGCTTGCCTTGTCCGGGCTTGATTCGGACCCTCGCGACACTGCTCTTTCGCCTGCCAGTTCCCCACCAGTAGCCGCCCTTTCGCTCGGCCTTGGCGGCCGGTGCAGCGATTTTGGACGCCTTCTTTTTCTCGCTAACCCCGACGTCAACACTTAGCTTTTCACCTGCAACGTTTTCCTGAGCATCAGCCATATTAGTACTCTGTTATCAATTAAGTTCTATCTTTTCCGGGCGCTGGGCCTGATGTTCGTGTTCAGGCCCACGGTAAACTTTGAGTTTTTTGAGCATTTGTCTGCCCAGGCGGTTCTTCGGCAGCATGCGCCTGACCGCCAGCTCTACGACCATCTCCGGCTTCCTGGTCATCATGTCGGCGA
>CAYSTP010000219.1:0-3264 GCA_964434085.1 uncultured Pirellulales bacterium | reverse complement strand
TATCGTGATGATAGGCGACGACCTTGCCGGCCAGCATGGGCCTCTGTTTTCGCCCGCCTTTTACCGGCAGGTTGTCAAGCCCCGTCAAAAAAAGTTAGTCGGGCACATTAAGAGCCTGACGAAGGCGAAGATATGGTATCATACGTGCGGCTCGTGTATCGAATACATACCGGATTTGATTGACAACGGCGTGGATATTTTAAATCCCATCCAGATAAGCGCAGACAAAATGAATCCTGAAGAGCTGAAGTCACGGTTCGGTAAAGATATAGTTTTGTGGGGCGGCGGAATAGATGCACAGCACATACTACCCTTTGCAACAGCCGACGAGGTAAGAGAGCAGGTTCGCAGGAATATAGAGATATTCAAGAGCGGCGGCGGTTATGTTTTCAGTAACGTTCATAATCTTCAGGCTGGTGTACCGGCAGAGAACATTGCGGCCTTTTTCGATGCTGCTTACGAATTCGGATTTTACAAATGATGCATTTGCAAATCATTCAAAAAATAAGAGACGCCGGTGTAAACACCGGCATCTCTTTATTAACCAACGTTAAATTCGTATCCAAATAAACTTAACGTTTTCGAAAACTAATTACTCCTCAGTGCCTTCAAGCCAGTTGCCCGCAAGAATCGCAAGGTCTGCAAAATCAACATCGCAATCACCGTCGAGGTCACCGGCTGGACACGGATAGGCAGAACTTGAAATCGGTGCTACCAGCCACGGACAGTAGAGCACATTCTCAGTAACCTTGTTTCCGAGGCCATCGGCGTTTTTGATTTCTTCAACGGTTGGACAGATAGTGCTGCCATCGGTTTCGATGGTTCCGTTGGGGTCGCTGTCGTTTGGCCCGCTGATATCGCCCCAGAAGTTGTACTCAGCATCGAACACTGAGTTCGAATCATCGGCGCCTGCAGCGTTGGTTACGCCGGCGGTGCGGTTGTCATAAATGCTGTTGAAGTTGGCTCTCGATGACGGACTATTGGCTACGTAAATACCCTCATAATTGTCATGAATGACGTTGTCAACAATGGTCACGGCAGAATCAGCTTCGGCGCCGTATGCCATCCAGCCGTTGATGTAGATTCCGCTGGAACCCCAGCTCGGCTCGGGCTCGAAGGTATTATCGCAGTTGTAAATCTCATTGCGTTTGATTACGGCACTTGAAGCGGTAGCCGGGACATCAGTTCCCGACATAGCTTCAACTTCAATACCGTAGCATACCTGGCCCTCATCAGCATAAACCTGCCCAATTATCTCATTGTCCAATATCTGGGCGTCTGCACCATTGTAAACGAGGACACCTACTCTGCCGTAGTTTTCTATCAGTGTTGTTACAACCGAAACAACCGAGCCGTCCCAAATTCCAATTGCAGTACTGGCCATATCACCGGCTGTGTTCGGAGAAACGGTGCAGTCTTTTATGGAACCACTGGAGTTCTCGCAGATAACGCCGTAGTTTTTAGCGTTAATAGTACCCAAACCATCGCCCTGGATATCGAGCATATTGAGCATAACATTCACAGAATCTTTGACGAATACCACGCAGTCTCTGGCACCATAGTTGGTGTTGACGGACTGAACGCCTGTAACAACAGGATTACTGCCGGCAGTAATAGTAAGATTGGTTTTACCATCGACTATAAACGGACTGTAGTTGCCGTCGTAAACTTTGATGCTGTTACCATCAGCGGCTGCATCGACCGCATCCTGAATGTTATCAAAGGCGTTGAGGCTAATGTAATAGTCCTGGCCGCCGACGAACACCTGATTAAAGTCTGGCAGACCTGCCCAGTCGTCATCAACAACGAAATCAGGTACGAGCTGCGTGTAATCTCCGCAGCCGTCTATGCTGAGCAGCCATGGGAAGAAATCAACATTTGCAGAAACCTCATCACCTGAGCCGCCTCCTACGCCACCGGGCCCTGTGGAACTGCCCCACCAGTTGTTTTCGGCATCGACCATAGCTGTCTGGTTTTCCATACCGTCACCGTCATTCTCGTATATTCTATTGCAGGTAAAGACATTACCCGAACCGGCATCATCATCAATAAACACGCCGTCAGCCTGGGTTTCCTCATAGGTTTCACCTTCCCAAAACGTCAGCTCGGTTGTGCCGGTGATGGTGTTATCAGTGAATGTGTTGTCGTGTGCACCACCCCATATGGGAATGCCTGCAAATTGAGCACCGGTGATGGTATTTCCCATTATCGTATTATCAAAAGATTCAACGTCATTCCACGTATTCTGAACCTTGATTCCAATACCTGCGAGGCTGCTCAAAATATTGTTTTGCACCAGCATATTGTTGGAGCCATCAAGCTTTATTCCGCCCTGCCCCACAGGAAAGACACCAGAATCTGTTGTGATCGTGTTGTCTTCAATGGTGCAGTACTGGGCGTAGTAGGCAACAATCCCCCGGATGTTTCCGGTTATCGTGTTATTCCTGATGATGTGGTTATCGCAGTTTGAGGGGGTGGAACTCTTGCCGTAGAAGAAAATGCCGGCTCCGTCCTGATCAAGGTTGGACCCGGTAACGTTGTTGTCCTCAATTGTAACACCATCCGAATAGTCCTTCAGCACGATCCCTTCAAAACCGTTATTGGCGCATATGTTATCGGATATCACGCCGGATATTGGTTGGCTACTGCTCAAGCCAGAGACCTCAATACCTTTCCCCATATACTCACGGCTGGGGTCAGTGGGGTGGGGGCTTCCGTTATTGGAACAGGTGTTATTGGTTATGGTAACAGCGCCCACATACTTTCCAATGTTTATACCATCTCGGGGGTTGTCTGAAGAGATACAGTGGTCAATAGTTATACCCTCACTGTATTTATGTGCGCTGACGCAGCGGGCATATGAGCCGCCGATACCAGAAGAACCATTGTTAATGCTCTTACAGTACGAAATAGCAATATCCTTGCCATTTTGGATGCTGATGCCTGTAATATCATCCTGGAGGTCTTCGGCTACATCTACGTACTCTTCATAGGGCATGACTACGTAGATATCCCCATTGTCCCAGTCGTTTTCTAAACCACCGGCAAGGGTTGCCGTGATTGTGGTAGCCGTATTGGCTGTAATCAGCCCGTAACTTCGGATGGGGTTGTTACCACTTATATCTATTACAATCAGCTTATCACTCACATTATGCAGCCACTGGCCGACTAAACTGCCATCAATAGGAAATGAGGCAGTACTATCGGTAAGAACCGTTCCCGTCGGATCGGCTGCATCTGCCTGGCCAGTTGCCGTTATCGGTG
>CAYSTP010000218.1:0-3283 GCA_964434085.1 uncultured Pirellulales bacterium | reverse complement strand
ATCGAAACGCAAAACACGCAAACGCCCTTACGCCATGAGCCGCCGGAAGCGAAACTTCATCTTCGCCTTTGTTGTTCTGTTGCTGGTCCTGATTACCGTCCTCGACAAGGCCGTTCATACCGCTCGCCGTGAATCAGCGCCTGCTGCTGCGAATCTTTCCAATCCCGTTGACTTCCGGAAATATCACGGCAAAACCTTTATGGTGGTAAAAGTCGTTGACGGAGATACCATCGACGTAAACGTCCCCGATGGTGACTATTCTCACACCCGAATCCGTCTCTGGGGCGTCGATACACCCGAAACCCAGAAATCGCCCGGCGGTGAAATGTACTTCGGCAACGAGGCCTCCGAATTCACAAGGTTGTTGACTCTGGGCAAAACGGTTACGGTTTATCTCGACGAGGGCAACAGGACGCGGGGCAAATACGGCCGACTCCTGGCCTACGTGCAATTGCCTGACGGCCGATACCTCAACGAACTGTTATTGACTGAAGGTTATGCTTATGCCGATTTGAGATTCGACCACAGCTTCTATAATAAATACAGGCAGCTCGAATCGAGCGCTCGCTCACTCGACAAAGGCTTATGGAAAGAGGTTGCCCGCGACCAATTACCCCCCTGGCTTCAAAAGAAAAAACCAGACTTGCTGAATAAATGATTTTAAATCCGGGATTAGCACAGATTTCTTGTTGTCAGTCTTCTGTGTTCACCATTTGCTCCGCTTGCTGTGCGCTGACAGCCTTGAGCCTTTGGCCGTATTCACAGATTCTGAGGATTGTATCCTGGGCTTGTGAATTTTTATCCAGCCCCGTGAACTTAACACCAACTTGCATACCGTTATGAGTTTGGGCTGGTATGATGTATTTTACCTGGGCGGTTACATCGATTTTTACGTCTTCTATAAAAGTGATCTTAATCCGAATCGCAACGTTTTGTTGCTCTTTTAAGTGTTTCTCACAACCTTTAGGCAGGACGATTTGTGCGCCGTCGTATGAGACATCCTCTAATAATCCTGTCCAGTATTGTCCGTGTTCGCTGCGGCCTTTTTCTTTTTGCTCTGTCGAGACAGAATCCGACAACGTAGCAGTTGCATGCATAAAGCTGAAAACGGACAACCTTTTATACTTCCTGCGATCGGTGGACTCATGACTTTGGCCTTGTTCCTGCATTGCGAATAACCCCTGAAAGGCTCCTTAAGTTGTTAATTTGCTTAATATTAAATATATCGGCTCAAATTACCGCCTCGTCCAGTTTTTTATGGCTGTCGTGACAGACAGGTGTCATTGTAGAGCCAGCCGGGACGTCGTCTTCGCCTGCGCTCCGGCGGGTAAAAATTGGGTTCGTTTTGGGTTCGTTTTTGGGGGTTACAAAACTGTGATATGCTCGTAACGCTTTTCTGCAAAAGGGGATACAGCAATTTATTCTTCCGTAAAATTGGGTTCGTTTTTCCAAAAAAGGTTTTGTCTTAACAACGAATTTCCACGAATTTTCACAAAATTGGGCACCACCCACAGGTGGCGGTGCTAAACAATTATGGATTACTGCATTTAATGATTTCATTTTTATCTTGCCCAAGTTTACATTTTGTCAAACAACGCGGGTATTATACCATATTTTGAACAAGAGGTCAAGCAAAAAATAATCACTGATTACACAGATTAAGCAAATTATTTGCCACTAAGGCCCAAAGGCACTAAGACATGGAAACCACGGATTCCGTCTCCGCTGCGCTACGCCGTGATAAGTAACACAGATATACGGGTTTTTTAACGGGGATAAGGTAAAGGCCGTGAGTGTAATAATCACGGCCTTGTTGTTTGAAATCAATCCGACAATAAAACTACTCAACGCCTGCCAGCCACCATTGTGTGAACTTGTCCAAATCGGCGCAGTCAACATTTTTATCACAACTTAAATCGGCTCCGAAGCATTGACCGCAATTATACTCCAGCCATTGAAGTGCAAACTTAGCGAAGTCTGTAAAGTTTACAAAGCCGCTATGGTCGATATCGCTGTACAGGAACTCATAAGCACCCATATCCACTATATTACTGTCGTTGCAATCTCCATCAATGAATCGTGGGAAACTATCCAGGTCGAATGGTGTCGGCTCGGCTGTGTTCGCGTCGTTGTCGAGGTCGGCGTAGTCTGGAGGGACGGAATTATTATCGCCGATATCGATGCAGGGCGAGACCGACAGCAGACGATAGTTACCGCCGACCCAAAAGTCGTCGTTGGTATCGCTCGGTGTGCCGTTGGGGTCCCAACGACCAGGCTCGACAAAGCATGGGTCAGCGTCAATGTTGTTGCCGTCGCCCGGCCAGCCACCCTGGATATCGCTATAAGTAACCAAGATGGTGCCGAAATAATTAAGAGCCTGTAACAAAACCTAAAATTTAATCAGGAGTTTGTCCGATAAAGATGCATAGCAAAATTAACAATCTGGCATTTAGCTATGGAGAGCATCTTTATGGCCAAACCACTGGTAAACGAACAATTATGGAAACTTATCAAACCGATTCTGCCCAAACACTCGCCTCGACCCAAAGGAGGCAGGCCGCCTGTGGACGACCGCAAAGCACTGACCGGAATTATTTTTGTACTCAAGACCGGTATTCCCTGGCAGTACCTGCCAAAGGAAATGGGCTGCGGTTCAGGTATGACCTGTTGGCGGCGCTTGCAAGACTGGCAAAAAGCTGGTATCTGGGACAAGATACACCGCATTCTGCTCAACCATCTGCGGGAGAAAGACAAGTTAGACTTCTCTCGTGCGGTGGTAGACTCGGCTTCAGTGCGAGCCGTTTTTGGGGGGCGAAAACGGGCCCGAATGCAACGGATAGACGGAAACTGGGGTCGAAACATCACGTTATCACCGATGCTAACGGCATCCCTTTGGCAGTGAAAGTTACAGGAGCTAACCGCCACGATGTAACTCAACTTTTGCCTTTGGTTGAGTCGATTCCTCCAATCGCAGGTAAGGTGGGTCGTCCTCGTAAGAGACCGGATTGTGTTCAGGGTGACCGAGCCTATGACAGTCAACCACATCGAAATGCATTGCATAAGCTTGGTATAGGCTCGATTCTGGCGAAACGCAGAACGGAAAACGGCAGTGGGTTGGGTGTCTTCCGCTGGGTGGTCGAGCGTACGCTTTCCTGGCTGCACCAGTTTCGTAGATTGCGAGTTCGTTATGAACGTCGCGATGATATTCATGAAGCGTTCCTCACGATAGGCTGTATTTTAATATGTTCAAATTTCATATAAATCAGGTTTTGTTACAGGCCCT
>CAYSTP010000217.1:0-3295 GCA_964434085.1 uncultured Pirellulales bacterium | reverse complement strand
GCGAGATGGTCGTGGACGCAGATATTTTCATCTCCGACCGTATCAATCTCGAACCCGACGCCGTGCGCCAGCTTTATGACGCCGCATCGCTGCCGCCCGCGAAGCGAGTACTCGCAACTGCTGATATTCACGTCGGCTTCGGTGTACCCATAGGCTGCGTCTTAGGCCTTAAGGACGCCATTATGCCCGCTGCGGTTGGGTATGACATCAATTGCGGAATGCGCCTGCTCTCAACGCCCTTCTATCGAGGCCAAATCGACGCTGCCGCTATTGCCCAGTCCATCGCCCGCGATATTCCGCTGGGCGAGGGCAGAGAAAACTTAAACCTCGACCGGACAAGCCTCGAAGCGGTCGCACAGCAGGGAGTCGGGGCAATTCCAACACTCGCCCGGCGTACCAATCACAGGGTCTGGGAAGCTTTTGACCCGGACGAATTCGCCTGGGACTTACAGAGAATCGAAGACAACGGGCAGATGGCCGGCGAAATGTCAACGATACCTAAAAAGGCAATTGAAAAAGGCGCCAATCAGCTCGGAACACTCGGCGGCGGCAACCATTTCATCGAGATTCAGTATGTCGAGCAGGTTTTCGATAAAGACTTAGCCAAAAGTTTCGGCCTGTTCGAGAATCAGATTGTGGTAATGATTCACTCCGGCTCACGCAGGTTCGGCTACGAAATCGCAGACCATTATATGAATGTAGCCGCGTCTCTGCCCGGTATGGCCGCCAGACGAAAAATGCTCAGTTTCATAACGGCCGAAACCAGCGCCTGCCGGGACTACATCAGTGCAATGGCCGCCGCGGCTAATTTCGCATACACCAATCGCCACATCATGGCCCTGCTGGTCAGGCGGTGTTTCAACCGCATGTTCGGCCCCACTGCTCTGAAACTTGTTTATGACGTCACCCACAACATGGCAAAGCTCGAACAGCACAGTGCCGGCCGACTGTGGGTACACCGAAAAGGCGCGACCCGTGCCTTCGGCCCCGACAGGATGACGGCCACCCCGTTTGCCCGGACCGGCCAGCCCATTATCACTCCCGGCTCGATGGGAACGGCGAGCTACCTGATGGTCGGCACCGGTGACAGCGCCGAGTCGCTTTGCTCGGTCAACCACGGCGCCGGCCGTGTCATGAGCCGCTCCGCCGCGCTGGGAAAAAGTCGCCGCGGAAAGCTAATCAGCGCCCCTGCGATAACCGATGACCAGTTCAAACGCAGTATGGCAGGTGTAACTCTCATTACGCCCAACAAAAGGAAGGTGAAAGAAGAAGCCCCCGACGCGTATAAGGATATTGACGAGGTAGTCAGAATTGTCGTCGAGCGAGGCTGGGCCGGAAAGGTCGCCAGGATGCGCCCAATGGCCGTATTAAAAGGATAAAGCTCCGCTTATACCAGCGCTTGTTGACAATCGACTATTTTCTGTTTACTATTTAGCTGCCCTGTACAATTGTGCACAGCGGCAAATTGAAAATGAAAACCGGTTTATCCGTGGTTCCAGTTAGTCGTTAGTCCGGCGTCTTGAGTCTGGCCTCTTGAGTCTAAATGAATTTGTGTTTATTCGTGGTTAATTAGTAAATTGAAAACTCGAATTCCAGTAATATTGCTGTTTGGCCTGATATCTCTGGGCCTATCGTACAAATGTACAGGCCGGGACATCCCCGCCGCGCCGAATCTTCCCGCTATCGTCGAGCCTAACGTATCCGGCCCGGTCGGCGTCATCAGAGTCGTCGATGCGAACACTCGTCGCGGCGAAGTCGCTAATGAGGCCAAAGAAGCAAACGAAGCGCCGAGCCGCAGCCGGACGGCCGGGCCCAATGAACAGGAACCAAACACCCCCGCCGGCCCCGACGTCAATGAGCCTGATGCAGCCGCCGAATCAGCAAGCAATGCCTTCAACAAGGAGTTCGCGGCAATATTTTCTGAATATGTCAACAAGCAGGGTATGGTTAATTACGCAAAGCTTCGTCGACACAGGCTCGAAATGAAAGCCATTCTGGCCCAGTTGGCGATTCTCGACCCGCAGGAGTACGAATCCTGGACGAGAGAGGAAAAAATCGCCTTCTGGATAAACACTTTCAATATCAAGATGCTCGACATCATAATTGACAACTATCCCATCGAAAGCAGACGCTTTGACAGACTGTGGTGGCCTCCGAACAGCATAAGGCACATACAGCCGCAAGGCGAAGTCGGCACGCCCAAATGGAACGGCTACAAGTTTATCGTTATGGACGAAGAGTTCACCCTCTATGAAATTGAGAGCCGGTTCTTCAGAAAACAATTTGCAGACCCGCGTATCTTTCTCGCCCTGTCCTTTGCCAGCCTCGACAGTCCCCCGCTTCGAAACGAGCCCTACTACGGCAAAGACCTTGACAGACAGTTCGACGAACAGGCAAAACGCTTCCTGTCCACCCCCAGCGGTATAAGGATAGACAGGCAAAACCAGAAGGTCTATTTGTCCGTTTTCTTCGAGCCTGAATGGCCCTGGTACGGCAGGGAGTTTCTGGCTAAATACAGAACCGACAAAAAGTTCAAAAGTCAGTCCCCGGCCATCGCGGCCGTCTTGAACTTCATCACCAACTACCTGGATGAGCACGACATCGCATACCTTGAAACCGGTAATTACTCAGTCTCATTCAAGGCCTATGACTGGCGGGTGAACGAACAATAAAACCGGCACCTGCTCATCTGTTCACCTGAGCACAGGCTCCATCCTTTTTTGACTTGACGAGCCGTATAAACACTTTTATTATCTTCACTTCTGGGCCGGCTCGACTGAGTTCGTCGAAGTCAGAAGAAACACTCTTTGGAAGGTGATTTAGCAATGGCAAGAACGAAAAGGGCGTCTAATCCATACCGTGATACTGACAGTTATCTGTTTACAAGCGAATCTGTTACGATGGGCCACCCGGACAAGGTGGCCGACCACATCTCAGACGCAATACTCGATGCAATGCTCGCCCAGGACCCGCAAAGTCGCGTGGCCTGCGAGACTATGGTGACCACCGGAGTGGTAATAGTTGCCGGAGAGATTACCACAAAAGCGGTTGTTGATATCCCGACAATCGTCCGCAACACCATCAGGAAAATAGGTTATGTTGACCCCGCCTGGGGTTTCGACTACGAGCACTGCGCGGTTATGGTGCATCTGGACAAACAGAGTCCTGACATCGCACGGGGTGTAACAGAGAACAAGAAGCGGCATAAGGAACAGGGCGCCGGCGACCAGGGCCTGATGTTCGGCTTCGCCTGCAGAGAAACTCCCGCCCTTATGCCGATGCCAATCCAGCTTGC
>CAYSTP010000216.1:0-3297 GCA_964434085.1 uncultured Pirellulales bacterium | reverse complement strand
GGCCTGCTGATGCCGAAACCAACGCATATCGGTACGTCGGTAAGTTTTTTGAGTTTACCCACCAGGCCTTGGACTGCATCGGAAAGGCTGTCCCTGCTTCCGGTCACACCAAGCAGCGAGACCGTATAAATGAAGCCGGTCGTCTTCGAGGCTATCAGCTTTATCCTTTCGGTTTGGGTGTTGGGCGTTACCATAAAAACGGTATCGAGTCCTGCGGCCTTGGCGGGTGCGAGGACTTCATCGGCATCGTCGATACTCAAATCGGCGATGAGTATACTGTTAACGCCGGCCTTGTGAAAATCTGCGAAAAACTTGTCCGTGCCGTACTGGAATATAAGGTTGTAATACATCAAAAGCCCGATGGGTATGTCTTTGTAGGCTTTGATTTGCCTGATAAACTCGAGCGCTTTGTACACGTTCATTCCGTTGCGGATTGCGCGGACATCGGCTTTTTGAATGGTCGGCCCGTCTGCAATGGGGTCGCTGAACGGTATTCCCAGCTCCAGCACGTCGGCGCCGGCGTCAATTGCCGCCTTTACGAGCTCCAGAGACGTTTGGTAATCCGGGTCGCCGATTACAAAAAAGGGAATCAGTGCCGCCCGATTCAGTTGTGAAAACAATTCGCTGTAACTTATCATTGCGGATACCTCTTATTTCACTGGTCTGTGTTTTTCCACGATACCAACGTCCTTGTCGCCCCGGCCGGAAAGATTTACTACCACTACCGTGTCGGGACTTAACTTGCCTTTTAGGCTAATCAGGTACGCCAGCGCGTGCGCGCTTTCGAGAGCAGGCAGGATTCCTTCTTTTTTGGTGAGAATTTCGAACGCGTCGAGCACTTCTTCGTCATCGGCTGCGACGTATTCGGCCCGTCCGGTATCCTTCAGATAGCAGTGCTCAGGTCCTACAGCCGGATAATCAAGGCCTGCGCTTACCGACTCTGTTTCGGTTACCTGGCCGAATTCGTCCTGCAGCAGATACGCCTTGGCGCCGTGCAGTATGCCGACCTTGCCCACAACCAGGGTTGCTGCGTGTTTGCCCGTCTCGATACCTTTGCCTCCGGCCTCAACGCCGATTAATTTGACCTGCTTATCGCCAAGAAAACCTGAGAAGATGCCCAATGCATTGCTTCCGCCGCCGACGCAGGCAACGACCATATCGGGCAGACGTCCTGCCTGCTCGAGACACTGCCGCCGGGCTTCAGTGCCTATGACGGTTTGGAAGTGCCTGACCATCGTCGGATAGGGGTGCGGCCCGCAGGTTGAGCCGAAGACGTAATACGTATCGTTGACGTGTGCCGTCCAGTATCGCAGCGCATCGTTAATCGCGTCTTTCAATGTTCCTGTACCGCCTTTAACACTGATAACTTCGGCGCCGCACAGCTTCATCTTATGGACGTTGACGCTCTGACGTTCGATGTCGATAACGCCCATGAATATTTTCGTTTCCATTCCGAACAGTGCGCCGACCATGGCAGTTGCAAGACCATGCTGGCCCGCTCCGGTCTCGGCAATTATTTTTGTCTTGCCCATATACCGGGCTAATAATCCCTGGCCGAGGGTGTTGTTAATCTTGTGCGCGCCGCCGTGGAGCAGGTCCTCACGTTTGAGATAGACCTTAAAGCCGACGTATTCGCTGAACCTCTCGGCGAGATAAAGCGGAGATGGTCTGCCCGCGTAGTTTTTATAGAGCTTTTCCAGCTCGGCAACGAACTGTCGGTGCTGATAGTATTTGTAGAAGGCTTCCTCGAGCTCTTCGAGCGCCGGAATCAAGACCTCCGGCACATAGAAACCACCAAATCCACTAAACCTTCCGTCATGTTTCATTTCCTGTACCCGTATTTATGCCCTAAAGTGCCTTATGTTTTCGAAAAGCTGTTTCATTTTTTTATGGTTTTTTTTCCCCGGACCGGATTCTACGCCGCTGCAGATGTCGATTCCATATACGCCGAGCTTGACGGCCTCTACCACGTTGTCGGGATTGATTCCGCCTGCCAGGAATATCCGCTTGTTTATATGGCCGATTATGTTCCAGTCAAATTGCAGGCCTGTGCCGCCGTATTTTTCAGGGTCGAACGCGTCCAGAAGGATGGCGTCAGTGAAATACTGCTCGGCTGTTTTGATGTCGCCGTAGTTTTTGACTCGGATGGCTTTTATTGTGCTGAGGTGCAGCGAGTCCAGAGAATGGCAGAACTCCGGCCCTTCGTCACCGTGGAGCTGCAGCCAGTTCAGGGAGCACTGTTCCATAGTTTCTCGTATAGTATCGTAAGCAGCGTTGACGAATAACCCGACGATATCCATGAACGCGGGCAGCTTCGAGATTATCTGCTGGGCCTTTTCAGGCTCGATATAGCGCGGACTTTCCGGATAAAAGTTAAATCCCAGCAGGTCCGCGCCGGCGTCTATCGCCGCCTCGGCGTCCTCAAGGTTTGTTATCCCGCATATTTTTACTTTTGGTATCAGCACGTTCGCCTGCTCACAGCATCCCAAAAAATCTTTAACTATTCGAGACCTCTATCAACTTTTCCAGACAGCTCTGTGCCTTGCCGCTGTCTATCACCTCTTCGGCAAGGGCCATACCGGACTGGAAATCGTCGGCAATATCTGCCACTATAATCGCCGCTGCTGCGTTGAGCACAACGATGTCCCTTCGCGGCCCTTTGTTCTTACCTTCGAGGACGTCGCGAATAATCGCCGCGTTTGTCGTGGCGTTACCTGCCATCAGTTCATCGATATCCGTCCGGGCTATTCCCAGCGAGGCCGGGTCCAGCTCACTCTGTGTAATTTCCCCATCCATCAGTCTGTAAATCTTCGTTTTGCCCAGCGTGCTGATTTCATCCATACCCTGGCCGTGTACTACCATCGCTCTTTTGGCACCAAGAAGCTCGAGCGTCTGGGCGATTCTTTCGGTCAATTCTTCGCTGGCAACACCCATCACCTGTGCCGTCACCTTTGCCGGATTGGCAAGAGGCCCGAGGATATTGAAAGCCGTTCTGAAATCGAGACTTTTTCTTATGGGCTGAACGAATTTCATCGCCGGATGAAACATCGGTGCAAACATAAAGCCAATGTGCGCTTCTTTAATGCACTGTGCGACCTTTTCCGGACCCGGGTCAATCTTCACTCCAAGCTCAGCGAGCACATCAGCCGAGCCGCACTGACTGGTTATCGCCTGGTTGCCGTGCTTTGCTACGTACGCGCCCGCACCCGCCGCCACCAGCGCCGCAGCGGTCGAGACGTTGAACGTCTTGATTAGCGCGCCGCCCGTGCCGCAGGTGTCAATCATATTATCAATTCC
>CAYSTP010000215.1:0-3320 GCA_964434085.1 uncultured Pirellulales bacterium | reverse complement strand
ACAACATCGTTCTGTCCGCCGAATCCGAACGACTCGTTCACCGCGATATCGACCTTACATTTTCTCGGCTGATTCGGCACATAGTCCAAATCCAGCGCCGGGTCCGGGTCGTTAAGATTCATCGTAGGCGGCACTATATTATCACGAATCGCAAGCACACACGTAATCAATTCCGCAGCACCCGTTGCCCCTATCAAATGCCCCATCATACTCTTGACCGAGCTTGCCGGGATACTTTTTGCCTTGTCCTTAAACACAGCCTTTATGGCCTTGGTCTCAATCGCGTCATTCTCAACCGTGCTGGTCCCGTGTGTGCTTATATAATCCACGTCCGAATAGCTTAACCCAGAGTCCCTTAGCGCCGCTTCCAGCGATTGAATCGCACCTCTGGCGTCTTCGTGCATATCCGTGACCCTGAACGCATCACTGCTGCTGCCGTAGCCGATAACTTCCGCCAGAATCTCAACTCCGCGTTTTTGAGCGTGTTCGAGAGATTCAAGGACAACTATCGCCCCACCTTCGCCAATCACGAATCCGTCCCTGCTGGCCGTAAAAGGCCGTGATGCAGTCTCAATTTCGTCATTTCTGGTCGATAGCGCAGTCAGCCTACAAAAGCCCGTCATACCCAGCGGATGTATCATCGAATGCGCTCCGCCGACAATCATCACGTCGGCTGCGCCCCTGCGTATCATCATCATCGCCTCGCCGGCCGCCTGGGTACTCGCGGCACAGGCCGTAAGACAGCTCCGCGTAGGCCCGCGCGCCCCCGTTAGAAGTGCGACATGCGCTGCCGGCATATTCGGTTCCTGCTCAAGTTCCCGCATCGCCGTCATTTTACCGAATGCAACCTCGGCCCACTTACTCCAGTCCATTTGGCTGTTGTCTTCGTCCCACGCCTTGACAACCGCGTCGAAGAACGCATCGTTATCCACCGACCCTTCACCCGCACCGAGATATATCCCCATCCGCCTTCTATCTATACCGTCACTCGGCTGGTCGCTTTCAACGTCAATCTTTGCCTGTCTGCATGCCTCGACAGTCGCGCCGATTACAAACCCGCTGCCGCGGTTGCTGTGCTTGTGAAGCTCAGGATTCTTAGTGTACTTGCTAAAGTCGTAATTTTTGACTTCTGCGCAGAACTGCGAAGGAAAAGTAGAGGCGTCGAATATTGTGGTTTTATTAAAACCGTTTTTACCGGACAGCATTCCCTGCCAGACCGTCTCGGCGTCATGTCCCATTGGACAGACCAGACCGAGTCCGGTTATTACTACTCGTTCACGTTTTATTTCTGATTTCACATTCATCAGCTACTCTTGCCTGTAAACGTTGAACTCAGAACATTCAACGTCCAACTTTAAACAAATAAGCCATCAGGATATCCGAGGTCTTTCCGCAGTTTTTATGCTTGACACAAAAATTTTTATTAATTCCTCAGATTCATTCAACAGCCATTCAAGCTCTTTCTCAATTCCCTTAGCCATTTTTCGACGAGTTATTTTCAACCAGACCTCAGTTTCTCTTAACTCCTTCAGGGCTATGCTCATTTTGTGTATAAAATCTTTTCGCGATTCGGCACCTTGCACCTCGGCATGATTAGGTGCCGGCGAGGTCCCGGACCGAAGCAATTCGCCGCCTATGTGTCGGCCTGCAAGCGTCCGTGGTAATCGTTCGACAAGTTCAATAATACGAACGGCAAACTCAATCAAACGCTCGCACAAATCGTACTGTCTCATCTTATCCTTATCTTCTCCCATTATCCGTTTCTTATCCTTCCTTTGTTCAAAATTCGACGTTGAAAGTTCAATGTTCGATGTTTTTTAGTATAATTGCAGCGGTTTGTCCGCCATAGGTATAAGAGCAGCAAAGTGCATACCTAACATCTTTCTCGATTTGCCTCCCAGCAATATTCAGATTACAGCCTTGAGCCTTTGAGTCGCAATTCTTTGCAGCAGGTATCTTTCCATCCCGCATCGCGTGAATCGCAGCTATAACATCAATCGCGCCCGATGCTGCGCCGGTGTTACTGACCATACTTTTCGTTGGCAGAACAGGTATGTTTTTGACTGCATCGCCAAGTGCTGCCTCAAGGGCTTTACTCTCAGCCAAGTCATCCTGCGGTATCCCTGTACCGTGCGGTATGACCAAATCCAACTTCTCCGGCCCGATGCCAGCTTCGCTAAGTGCTTGTTCCACAGCGACTTGCAACCCTTCCCCGTCGGGCTCCAAATGCTCATACTCAGTGTTAAGATTGTTACTTTCGCCCGCTCCGACGATTTCAGCGTAAATTTTGGCGCCGCGCTGCTTTGCTTTTTCCATATCCTCGAGCACAAGCATACCTGCGCCCTCGCCGAACACCGAACCCTTTGCATCAGCATCGAAAGGCCGGCACGCCTCGTGCGGCTTATCGTTATATTCGCTCGTCGCCCTTTTGAGAAGCATCTGGCGAATCATCACAATCGGATTGACCTTCGCCTCGGCGGCGCCGGCAAGTGCAGCGTCACTATCACCGCGAGCGATTATGTCACGCGCTTCGCTAATTGCCAGCAGACCGCTCGCCTCGGCACAGGTAATCGTATTGCTCGGCCCCTGTATATCATGAATGATTCCAATATGGCAGGCGAGCATGTTCGGCAGATACTTCAACAGCCACAGCGGCGTAACAAGCTCCAGTCCGTCCTTGCCCCATTTGCGTATGTCGAACTTCCCGTTGGTAGCACTTGCAGCTATGGCCGGCCCCAGCTCGACCAAATCGCAGCTTATCAAGCCGGCGCCCAGGATAATCGCCGTCCGTTCGGAATCAAGGTTGACTTGTCCGGTTTCGTCGGCCTTGGTGACAATCCCCGCATCTGAAAGAGCTTCTTTCGCCGCGGCAATCGAAAGCTCGATATCCCTGCTCATCAGCTTGGTGCTTTTGCGAAAGGCCTTTGGTATGTAATCGCGTATCTTAAAATCTTTGACCTCGCCCGCAATCCGGCAGGTAAACCCCGACGGCTCGAATGCACTAATCCTGCCGATACCGCACCTGCCTGCGCACAAGCCCTCCCACAGCTCACCGCTGCTGTTGCCTAACGGACTGACCGCACCTACACCCGTAATAACAACCCGCGCCGAAGCCACTACTTGCTCTCCGAAATAGCCTGCCCCTGCCCCCGTGTCTTGCTGTCGCAAGACGGCAACGGAGGCGAGTCGGGGCGGCGGGTCACCCCCTGCAGCAGCGACTGGAAGGTATCTGTGAAGACAAAATTCTCTTCGGGAAATTCCCTGCCCGCCAGGTTCCGGTCGATATGACTGAACATCAGGCTTATCTCAGCCACCAGATT
>CAYSTP010000214.1:0-3337 GCA_964434085.1 uncultured Pirellulales bacterium | reverse complement strand
ATTTATACAGATTTACACGGTTTTTATTTCAATTCTCTGTGACCTCTGTGTACTCTGTGGCTTAAAAACTCTGTGGCTAAATCTATTATGAATGTACGACAGGCTAAAATTCAGGACGCCAAGGCAATCAACGCCCTCATCAATGAATACGCCGAGCAGGATATGATGCTGTTCCGCTCACTGGCCGATATTTACGAAAACCTCCGTTCGTTTCACGTAGCCGAAGAAGCCGGCCGAATCGTCGGCTGCTGCGCATTGCACATTATCTGGCAGGACCTCGCCGAAATAAAATCGCTGGCCGTGGACAAATCCAAAAAAGGCTCCGGCATAGGCAAGGCCCTTGTCGAGGCCTCGCTGGCTCATGCCAGGGACCTCGGTCTGCCGCGGGTCTTCGCCCTGACGCTGGAGCCGGCCTTTTTTGAAAAGCTCGGATTCGGGAAGGTTGACCGCGACGAGTTGCCGATGAAGGTCTGGAGTGACTGCGCCCGCTGCCCAAAGCAGGACCACTGCGACGAAACCGCTCTAATCAAAAACCTATAACGAGATACGAGCGACGAGCCACGAGCGACGCGGCCTTGCCGCTACCACCACTGCCTGACTATGTATTTAATCGTCTCGGTTGAGTCGGCTGCGATTTTCACCTTGAATCGCGCTGTGTATGCGTCATATTTCTCGAAGTCGTGGCTGTTTTCCAGAATCTGCCAGTTCGCCCATCGCATAAACTTCTCATCAACGCATACTTCAACCGGCGTGTCTTTGCGGTTTCTCAGCTCAATCTGATGAGTCTCGGTTTGTGTCCGCGCGCCGTGTTGGCTGTTAATCAGCTTATACTCCGGCACAATATCGAACGCGTTGCCGATATAGAGCGACAGCTTTTCTTTCCTCGGCGTATGGTCTATCTCATCTTCGCCGACAAATTCGAGGTTCTCATCGGCTGGGTCTTTCTTGAACACCCGCACTTTGCCCTTCGGCAGCGCTATCCCTAATTTGTTTTCTTCAGTGTTCTCGAACTCAATTTTGACCTGCACCTTTTCCGGGTTCTCCTGCCTGTCATATATAAACAGCTTCTTCGCAGCCACCCCCATCGCAGGCTCTATAAACTCAATTTGCTTGACCTGGTTGTTATTTATCGTGCTGGTTCTGCCTAAGGTGTACATGTGATATTCCATGAACGCCTTTTCCTCAAATCCGGCGGCGCCCTGAGCAGCCATTTCATACACCGCCATACGACCTTTTACCACAGGCTCGGTAATTCTGCGGACGTCGCCAGCTATTAGTTTCAGCGCGGCGTCTTTATAAGTGGCCCCGCTTTTGTTATCAATGGTGACCCAGCCGCTGAAGTCGAGGCTGTTTTCGTCGTCAGCCAGGACCGCCGAGTAATCGGCCTTCCAGTTAATCTGTTCGGTAGTATAAGTCACCTGGCAAAGTTTCTCGCCTGCCTCTTTTGCATCGGCCAGCCAGACTAAGGTCGGCCTGGTAACCAAATCTTCCGGCAGCTCTTTGAGTGAAATCTCTTCGACCCTGCTTCTGTTGACAACTTCAATCCCGCCGGTATCGCTTGCCAGAATATACTCGCCGCCCACAGTCGCCAGCAACTTGCCGCTCATCTCCCGTGCCGCGTCGGCGCCGCTTCCTCCGATAATAACCGTCACGTCGCGGTCAATATAGCGTTTCAGCAGGCTCTCTGCGTTCACCAGGTCGTACTCATAATTCTGTTCGAGGATGGAAATCGCCCCCGGCGCCGACAGGCACTTGAAATTCACGCTCGTCGGGTCTATCGCCGCCGCCACGTCGGTAAACTTCACCGTGTTTACCCCGGTCTCAAAGCCCATCTTTCTTGCCTGCCGCACTACCGCGAAATTGTCGTTATAGATGGTCAGCCCGACCCCCTCCTCGTCCTTAGCGGCACATGCCCCTATGGACATCAGCACAAAAACAAGAATCGAAATCACTTTTGTCGTTTTCATCGCAATTTCCCCTTAAAATATGGTTACTTTTCAATATAATATCTGCCATGATATTGTCACAGTATTATTAGACACAGTAAAGAAAAACTTGCATGTAAAAACTACGTAAAAACCGTGTGGTATTGCTCAGTAAAAACCAATCACAGGAAAATCTGATATGCTTAACAACCCAGCCTTAATCACTCTTGCCCAGAACAGCCTCTGGGACAAAACCATAAACTATCCGCTTGTCACCGGCAACGCGGTTTGGCGATTCGCTCTTATCCTGATTGTACTGCTAATCACCCTCGCCGCAGGCCGTACGATTCAGTTTTTCATCGACGCTTACGCCAACCGGCTCGAAAGAAAACGCGGCGATAACGTCCTGAGCATCACGCTGCGTTGTCTGACCAAACCCTTATCCGTAGCCGTCTTCGGAATCGGCCTGCACCTCGCACGCCTGTGCCTGGTCTTCGACAGTCCCAACACCGAAACAATTGAGGGCATAAGTGCATCCATAGGAGCAGGCTGGTTTCGCATCGCACAGGCCGTTATCGCTATTGCCGTA
Source organism: uncultured Pirellulales bacterium (assembly GCA_964434085.1). GTDB lineage: Bacteria > Planctomycetota > Phycisphaerae > Sedimentisphaerales > Anaerobacaceae > JBBABK01. The sequence goes on along the minus strand of CAYSTP010000214.1, from coordinate 823 downwards.
GCCTACGCCATATACCGGCTTGTTGACGTCATCGAGCATTACCTTATCCGCTGGACGGGCAAGACCCAGACCAAGCTCGACGATATGCTCGTCCCTGTAGTCCGCAAAGCCCTTCGAATCACCATCGCCATCGTCGCCGCAATCTTCATAGTCGATAACATACTCGAGCAGGACGTCAAATCCATCCTCCTCGGCGCCGGCGTCGGCGGCATCGCAATTGCACTTGCCGCAAAGGAAACTATCGCTAATTTCTTCGGCTCGGTTACCATCTTCGCCGACCGGCCGTTCCAGATAGATGAAAGAATAACAGTCGGTGAATATTCCGGGCTGGTTGAGGAGGTGGGGTTCCGAAGCACACGTATCAGGACGCTCGAAGGACACCTTGTAACCGTCCCTAACAGTATCATCGCATCGTCTATCGTCGATAACGTCGGCAAAAGGCCGTTTATCAGGCGGACCGCAAATATAACCATCACTTACGACACCGGCCACGATAAGACAAAGCGTGCAGTCGAAATCATAAAAGACGTTCTTGCCGCAGTGCCCGAAGTCAACACCGACCCGAACTATCCCCCGCGTGTGTACTTCAGCGACTTTAACGACTGCTCGCTGAATCTTTATATGAGCTACTGGATAAAGCCGCCTGAGTTCTGGCTCTATTACGAAGTGAACGAAAGGGTCAATTTCGAGATTATGAAGCGCTTCGAGGCCGAGGCCATCGAGTTCGCCTTCCCCACCCAGACCCTCTACCTCAAAAAAGACTGACCCGTCGCATAATTCGTTTGGTTAACCCCGTTGCTTGCCTGTTCCTTTAGGTTGTGGA
>CAYSTP010000213.1:0-3339 GCA_964434085.1 uncultured Pirellulales bacterium | reverse complement strand
AGTCTCGTGTCAGCGACGTGGATGTCGCCACCGAGATTGCGAACTTGACCAGGAATCAGGTTCTGGCTCAGGCTGGTACAGCGATGCTGGCCCAGGCCAATGCTGTGCCTCAGATGGCACTTACTCTTCTGCGGTAAGTAGAGGCTCGAAGATGAGCTTCAGAAAGGCGGTCATCCCCGACCGCCTTTTTTATTTGCGTGCATTGGTTAGTAACTTCTTGTGACAGTAGCTGTGCCGCGGTTGTGGTTAACGAAAAAGTATCGCAGGGCATCGATGGGATGGTCGTATAAGCCGTCCTTGAGAGGCAGCTCGTCAGGTGCGCTCGATTCGGGATAGTGGTAGCAGCGAAGGGCCTCTATCAGTTTCGCGCAGCGAGACGAAATAACCAGTTTCGATTGGCCGTCGCCAGTTCTAATGCTGCGGCGAATCAGCTCGATGCCTTCGAGAATCGAGCTTCTTCGGTAACGGACCTTAATGTTCCTGCTTCGCAGCTCACGGACGGCGCTTGTTCCGGTGACGTCGTTAACACCGGCGCCGGCCGGGTCGCAGAATGTTGCAGAGACGAGAGCTTCGCTGCACGGCGTTCGCGCGGTAATCTCCTGTGCGTGAGTGTCAATGGTTGCCCTGCTGCGAATGTATTCATCTATGACTCGTACGGTACCTTCATCATCGACCTGAATCCACAAACAGACGAACGGATTGATAAAACCGAAGTCGAGGCTGCGATATAGCGGCAAGTTTGCATCATAGTCAACGTTTTTTACGTGCAGGCCCAAGTCGAATTCGGCGAAGACGGCGTTTTCCAGTGAAGGCCGCAGGCACAGCATCTCGGCTTCGAAACCCGCCCTGCTGGAGCGCCGCATCTGTGTAATACAGTCGTCGATTTTGAGATAGCCGTTTACGTTCTTTGCTTTGCCCTGACAATCCTGCCATAAGGGGCATTGTGAGCAGATGCGGTCTTTGCATTTTTCGATAGTCTCCCATATACACCATTTGAAGATAGGGACGTCGTATCTTTGCGCATCGGCGACGAGTTTCTGCATAAGGCCGTAGGGGCGATGCATTGTGCTGATAACTTCCATCGCGGCGGTGAGGTTGTTTTTACTTTGGGTTGTGAATTTTGCGGCGTTGAAGACATCTTCTTCAAATAGTTCCACTTCGTCACAGCGAAGTTTTTGTATATGCTGGCCTCGGATGCTCGTTGCAGATTGTGTGAGGACTTCCACGTCGGAATTGTTGGTGAAGTGACATCGGTCTTTTTTGGGTGGTTCGCTTAAAAACTTGTCGAAGCCGTTTTTCAGGAAATTCAAGAAGTATTCGTACATACGAGCGGCCTGGTCGCCGGAACCTGCGAGTATCCGTGTTTGGCAGTTGGGTTTGAAGATGCAATCGAGCAGCGTTGCAACCGCGGCCAGCTCGGTCTTTCCGCCTGCCCGGTTTGCCCAAACAATGCAGTCTGCATTTGATTTTGGAATTGTCGAAAAGTCTGCGCTGAAGCTGTGCCAGAGGTAATCTAACGGGACATTATGTTCGGGGCAGATTTGTTTGTCTGGAACGTCAAGGCCGAGAAAGACCTTTACGTAGTTTTTGAGGTCGCTTCTGTTTGCCGGACGTGTTCTGCGTAGTGATTCGTAAAGACGTACTGTATTTGCGATATTTGTGCGCATTGGCGTTGGCCCTCCGTTTGCAAGGTTTGAAGCTTAATAAATAATACTGATTGGCGGACGGCGATCAGTGGGTTAGAGATTTTTGCCTGCCGCTATAGCTGCTTGTTGAAGCAGCAGTTATGCTCATTTGGCGTTGATTTTTTGGATTCTTGGGATATGTCTTCCGCCCTGGAAAGGAGTTTTTAGCCACAGCTCTACGATTTCTAAGGCTTCATGAATGCTGAGCATACGTTCGCCGAGGCTTAGCATATTGGCGTCGTTGTGCTCGCGGGAAAGTCTTGCCGAACGCAGGTCCCATGCTACAGCGCATCTTATTCCGTCAACTTTGTTTGCCACCATAGCTTCGCCGTTGCCGGAGCCGCCCAGGACTATACCGCGCCGGCATTTTCCATCGGCGACGGCCTGTGCCGCAGGACGAATGAAATCGGGATAGTCAACCGGCTCGGTTGAGCGGGTTCCGAAGTCAATGACCTCGTGGCCTTGCTCTGCCAGTGTGGTTTTGACGATTTCTTTGTAGGCAAAACCTGCATGGTCTGAAGCTATGGCGATTTTCATATAGTTTTCTCCAAAGATGTGTTTTCCCGCCCCGATTCTACTTGCTTCGCATCTGTCTTCATAGCTGCCTTTTCAATTGTGTTTCGACCCAACGGCGTTTTGCTTCGATTAGCCCGGCTTAAGTGCGGTCGAAGAAGCAATTTCTATCGGCGGGTAGAATACTTCCATAGTATTGCCATGTCAACCTGATAGATAACCCGGGACACATTTTTTTGTTGTGCGAATGTCGGTAAGCTGTCAGCCGGAATCCGCCTCGAAACGGCGGGCTGAATATTTAGAAGCGGGCTTTATCTGGTGTTTGGATTATCGAGATGAACGGGTTTTACCGTCGATAAATGACGATTGATTTTCGCAGCATGTTGTGCGGCAATTTAGCGGCCTTTTTTAGATGTTGAACTCCTTATAAAGATATGCTCTGACCGGGCAGCGGCAGAAATGCGTGCCGCCGAAGGGTAAGGCAAATTTGCAACTTTTAGCTCTGTCGGTATAGCATTCGAGCAGGTCGCTGGCGGCGATGTTTTTTACCGGGGCGACGTCCTCGAAGTCCGTGTCGATACACTTTACGTCTTTCGTGCATCCACATTCGATAATCTTTCGCCTTATGTCCTCCTTTTGGTCCTCTTCAACCGGCATTGCTGTTGAGTCCAGATAAAACAGGTCCTCGAATACAGGTTTTTTCTCTTCCGGCAGGGCGCTTAATAAAAAACATAACTTTCCCCTGTTTGGTGCCGACTCGATGATATTAAGCCCTAATGCATATATCCTTGCCGTTATCCAGAGTAACCGAACTTTTGAGTTTGTCAATTAAAGTATTTTTCAATCCTATAACAGTTAATGGTATTAGGAACAGAAAAGTCGGTTTTTAGGTCAAAATTAGCCTTTTTCACACGTTTCTGCCGTCGTCTTTTTGCTGATTTTTTTGTTGTGCCAGGGCTTCGAGCAGTCTGGAAGCCGTTTCAGGATGCAGGATTTCAGCCGGTTCGATGTCACTGTCGGGTGACACCGTTTGCTTCTGAGCGGTCAGTCTCGGCAGCGAGATAATATCGAGACAGGCCTTTCTGCGGACCTCTTCTTTTTCCGAATCGGTAAGCGCGACGAGCTTAGCGGCGGCCAACGA
>CAYSTP010000212.1:0-3344 GCA_964434085.1 uncultured Pirellulales bacterium | reverse complement strand
TAGCTGAGGGTAGTTCTCGACCGCGACCATTATTCCGCCGAGCAGTTTCGATATCTGGTTGTCTAAATCGACCTGCTGGTCGTCACTGAGTCTGCCGGAGACGGCCTTGGCGCGCAGCTCGGTGATTTCTTCGAGCACGCCTCTTTCGTGCTTCATATACTCTTTGACCGCGGTGATGAGCTTGGGCAAAAGGTCGTAGCGCTTTTTCAAAAGCGCATCGATAGTGCCGAAGACGTTGGTCACCTGGTTCTTTTTGCCGATGAGCGTGTTGAACATCAGCACAACAAAAATCAAGAGCACCACGATAATAGCCACAACAATCCATATAGCCATCTCTGCTTCTCCCAAAATAATATATATGCCTTTTTATTATAGGTGGATTCCCGCTTGCGCGGGAATGACAGTTTTTTATTCAACCACTACGGCGGTGCCGTAAACCATAATCTCCGAGGCCATCGACATCATCATAGAGGTGGAAAAACCCACGCCGACGATAGCGTTTGCGCCGAGTTTTTCGGCCTCTTCGACCATCCGGTCGATGGCCTGCTCGCGGGACTCGGCCATCATCTTTGTGTAGTCGGTGATTTCGCCGCCTACTATATTGCGAAGCCCCGCCATGATGTCCCTGCCGATGTGCCGTGCACGGATGGTATTGCCCCTGACAAGGCCTATGTATTTTGTGATGGTCTTTCCCTGCATTGTATGGGTTGTTGAAAGCAGCATATTTTATCTCCTGACATCTTTATAACGGTCTTTTTTCCAGAAGTACAGCCTTTCGCGAAGTATTGAAACGAACAACACCGCGAGGCCGGCTATGAACGCCAGAATCACCACCTTCAAAATCGCCGAAACAGTCGGGTCTTTGACCATCTCCTCGACCGCCTTGAAGCCGCCATAGATGAGCAGCGCTATACCGGCAATTGACATAAGGAGCCAGCCGATGCCGCGCTCGAAACGGTTATAGACACCCGACCAGTATTTCTCCCAGAGCACGTCTTCGGGTTCAGCGAGCTTTACCGAATCGGTAACATTCTTGAGCTTCTTAAACTGCTCGAGTTCTGCTGCACAGTCTTTGCAGGATTCGATATGTTTTTCGAACGTTCTTTTCTGTGCATTGTCGAGCTCATCGTCGAGATAGCCCATCATAAGGTCTTTGTATTGCCGGCAAGTCATTCCAGCCGACCTCCTTTCCGGGGTTCCCCAAACGCCTTTTATTGCTTTTGGGGGCCCCTCTGACGCTCTAATATTTCTTTGAGATTTTTTCTTGCGTAATATAATCTGCTTGTCACCGTCCCCTTGCTGCAGAAAAGCGCCTTGGCCATCTGCTCGTATGACATATTTCGAAAATGCCTCAGTATTATGATTTCACGGTGTTTTTCATCGAGCCGGTCTATCGCCTGCCATAGCTGCTTGTGCAGTTCGGTCTGCTCGATAGCCGCCGACGGTTCGGCGCAATCGTCGGCAAAGGCCGCCGCTCCATTTTCCGCCAGTTGCTCCAGAGAGCAGCTTTGGCGGACGCGGCGTTTGCGCAGGTGGCTGAAGCACAGGTTGCGAAGAATCTGGTAGAACCACGGAAAGAACCCCCACTTGCTGTTTAAGGTTGAGATATTATTATAGGCCCTGAAAAAAGCCTCCTGAGACAAATCAAGCGCGTCTTCACGATTACCCACGAGTCCCAGCGCGATAAAATATGCATCTTTCATATACTTTCGGACGATTATCTCGTACGCCTGGCGCGAACCACGCCGACAGCGTTCTATCAGTGCTTCTTCCTGCCCGCAACCGCCCTTCACTTTTCGAATCTCCTTTTTGGACCAGGCCTTTCGGTCAACCAGTCACCCTGCCCACAAGTCTATAGACTCGTTTAGTTGCCGATTTCTTCAAAAAATCTTACCGGCCGGGGTCAAATAAACAAGGATAAAAACGGACGTGCTTCGGCCGTTCGGCCGCCGGGCCTTTTGCCTTTACAATTCAAAAAGACTCTGCTAAAATCCGGCTGTATATGGCTGGAAAAATAATAATCGATACCGAGCGCTGTAAAGGTTGCGGTTTGTGCATAGTTGTCTGCCCGAAAAAGAACATTCACGTCAGCGAGCAGTCCAACAGGAACGGCTATTTCCCCGCCGAGTGCGGCGATGGCGACTGTACGGGCTGCGCGATGTGCGCAATTATATGCCCCGAGGCAGTTATCGAAGTATTTACCGACAACAATGTTGCTGAGATAAAAGAGCCTGACGGCAAGACCAGGAAAGCTTCCCTGCGACAGGATGAGGCGAAAAAACTGACTGCAAAATAGCTTGCCCCCAAGGGGAAATGATACAGCCAACACAAGCCCAGAAAGAACGGATTCTTATGTGCGGCAACGAGGCCATGGCCGAGGCCGCTATTATCGCCGGATGTGACGCCTATTTCGGCTATCCCATCACTCCGCAGAACGAGGTCACTGCGTATATGGCCAGGCGGATGCCGCAAGAGGGCAGGGTCTTCGTACAGTGTGAAAGCGAGCTTGCCGCGATAAACATGGTCTTCGGCGCCGCAGCTACCGGCAAACGGGCGATGACCAGCTCATCGAGTCCGGGAATCAGCCTTATGCAGGAGGGTATCAGCTATTTGGCGGGCGCCCAGCTTCCATCCGTTATTGTAAATGTGATGCGCGGCGGGCCGGGACTTGGAAATATTGCGCCGTCGCAGGGCGATTACTTCCAGGCGACCCGCGGCGGCGGACACGGCGACTATCGAACCATTGTATTGGGGCCATCCTCTGTGCAGGAGTTAGCTGATTGTATGCCACTGGCCTTTGATTTGGCTGACCTGTATCGAATACCTGTTGTGATATTGGCCGACGGAATTCTCGGCCAGATGATGGAACCTGTCTGTTTCGATAAAAAGCCCCGGCGAAAACTCCCCGCAAAGGACTGGGCATTGACCGGAGCAAAAGGCAGGAGCCAAAACATTGTCAGGTCACTGTGGCTCAAAGAAGGAGTTCTCGAAGAGCTCAATTACGAGCTGCAGAGAAAATACAAACAAATAGAAGAAAACGAGGTCCTCTGCGAGCAGTATGAAGTGGACGACGCCGAGATTGTAGTCGTGGCTTATGGAGTCGCTGCACGGATTGTCCGCTCGGCGGTTGATAAGGCAAGGCAGCAGGGTATGAAGGTCGGCTGGATAAGACCAATTACGCTCTGGCCTTTCCCGTACGACCAAGTAAGCGCGGCTGCTGAACGGTTGCGTGTATTTCTTACGGTTGAGATGAGCCTCGGCCAGATGGTTGATGATGTAAAACTTGCGGTGGCGGGTAAATGTCCCGTTGTGTTCTACGGCAGGGCCGGCGGAGGCGTACCGAC
>CAYSTP010000211.1:0-3363 GCA_964434085.1 uncultured Pirellulales bacterium | reverse complement strand
GTCGGGGTGACTGGATTCGAACCAGCGGCCTCCTGCTCCCAAAGCAGGCGCTCTAGCCAAACTGAGCTACACCCCGGTCTAAGAGACGTTATTATACAGCAAAGCGGGTCTGCCTGCAACATAAGGGCTCGGTCGGCGCGGGAAAAGAGGCATAAGCGGGTTTTCAGGCGGATGATAGTATGGGTAAATTTGGCTTGCAAGAGAATAAAAATTACGCTATAATCCTGGTGTATTCTCAAGTGAATTCGGCCTGTTCAGGGCCGATAAGTCAGACGCCTGGGGCGGATGTGCGGTTTTGAGCAAGACGAAGGTTCGTATTGGCCGATATTTGTTATTAGGAACAAGATATTGGGCAGACGGCAAGGAGCACTGAAAAAGTGAAATTGCAGAAGATGTTCCTGCGGGAGAACTCTGTATTATGGCTGGTATGTTCTATTCATTACAGGAAGCGGCAGAAAAGCTGAATATGGCCGAAGACGAGGTCAGCAAACTCGTCGAAGAGCGCAAGCTTCGTGAATTCCGCGACGGCAGTAATGTACTGTTCAAGGTCGCCGAGGTTGAAGCCCTTATGGCCGACACAGGTCTGGTGGCTGCCGAGGCCCCGGCTGCTGAAGACATAGAAGCTGAACTTACGCTCGAGCCGGTTGAATCTCAGGCGGAGGAGCAGGGGCCTGAAGAACAGACCCGGTTGAACTTAGAACCGGCTGAACCGGAGACGGCCGGCGAGGAAGAATTGACTTTGCAGCCTGAAGGGTCCGGTGAACTGGGCGGTGAGGCGGAGCAGGAAGAACTATCGCTCGACGACAGCCTTGCACTTTTAGGCGGGGCAGAGGAACTCGGACAAGAGGCGGCGGCTGACGACAGCTTTTCACTGCTCGAAGGGGCGGATGAGGTAAAGAAAGAACCGGGCGAAACAAAAGAAGATACAGAGGTTTCGTTTGCGCTGGACGAGCAGGAAAGTTCGGGTCTGGGTACGGGGCTGACCAATGGGGATACGGCGATAACCCGCGAAGGTATAAGCGTGCTCGACGAGTCGGACAGTGAGTTCAAGCTGGCTGAAGATACCGCAGCGGAGACCAAGGCGATGCAGGAGGCGGCGTCGCTGGAGAAAATCGAAGAGGATGTGAATCTTGACACGTTAGGCAGCGGCAGCGGGCTCCTGGATTTGTCGCTTCAGGCGGACGATACTTCGCTTGGCGGCATATTAGATGAGATTTACACCCCGGCAGGCGACGAAGGTGCGGTGCCGGCTGCTGCCTCGGCGGCCGACGTTGCGGCAGAAGCCGAAAGCATACTGGCGCAGGAAGGGCTGGCCGGTGCGCCAATGGGGGCGGTCCAGGGCTATATCGAGCCGGAGCCGGACACATCGAGCAATATCTTCGGTGGTCTGCTTCTGGTTCCGCTGTTGGTAGTGATTTATACGCTTCTGGTAACAGTAGCCGGTCAATTCGGTGTCTTAAGCTCGCTGATTCCGAAGGGCATGACAATCATGTACGTGCTGGCCGGGGTCGTCGTGGTCGGGCTGGCGGTTGCCGGTTATGGGTGGATGCAGGGTGCCCCGGCAAAGCCTAAACAACCTAAACCGAAGAAGGAAAAGGCGCCGAAGGTAAAGAAAGAAAAGCCCAAAAAGGAAAAGAAGAAAAAAGAAAAAAAGGAAAAGAAAAAATAACCGCCACCATGTAAATGAATCCACAATTATAGGCCCTTTGCGTTATTGCAGGGGCTTTTTTTTGCGCGGCGGCGGACCGGGGCGGACAAGGTTGTATTTTGCAAGTTTGTTCTTGACGGGGCGGGACAAATAAGTTCTATTTTAGCGCTGCCAGCGTAAAACCAATCGGGTGTGGATTAATCGGCTGTTGGAAACAGAACATATAAAAGAGGTACAAAAAGGAATTTAGCTGTTGCCATATGATTGAAAGGGAGTAAAGATGCGAGCCTCAAGAATTTTTCTATCGTTGCTTTTCTGTGCGAGTGTTCTTCTGGTGACCGGTTGTGAGGAGTGCAAGGATTTGCGGATTCAGAACAATACACAGCGCAAGAGAATAGCTCAGCTGGAAAGCGAGGTTCAAAGCGCCAAGCTGCAACTGACGCAGATGGAGCGCCAATTAGCGGCATCAAAAGAAATGGAAGGTATCGAGGCGGACACGCTGCGGGAGAAGGTGGCGGCCCTGGAGAAGGCTATAGAAGACAAGCAGGCGCTTATCGATTCGATGAAGAATCAGCTTCTGTACGGCGGCGCCCAGCTTCCAGTCGAGCTGAGCACAATGCTGGAGGATTTCGCGGCCAAAGAGGACATGGTAACATACGACGCGAATCGTGGAATAGTGAAGTTCAAGAGCGATTTGCTGTTCGAGCCCGGCAGCGACAGGGTGGCGCCGTCGGCGGTTGAGGCGGTCAAGTCGCTGTGCAACATATTGAATTCCCCACAGGCTCAGCAGTTCGACATTATTATTGCCGGCCATACGGACGACATCCCCATCGGCAAACCGGCAACGCGGGAGAAACACCCTACCAACTGGCATCTTTCGGCGCATCGAGGGATATCGGTACTGGATGTAATGGCCCGTAACAACATCGCACCGGAGCGACTGAGCGTGCGAGGCTTCGGCGAATATCGTCCTATTGCACCGAACATGCCGAATAAAAAAGGCAATGCGCAGAACCGCCGGGTCGAGATATACATAGTAGCCAAGGGTATGTAGCCGTGCGCGGTTTTGTGCGAACAACCTCTTAATCGCAATAATTGAGTATTGCATGGGCAGCGCACTGTTTTTCACACAGGAATATACTGGGGAATAGTGTAACGGTAGCACGACTGACTCTGGATCAGTTAGTCGGGGTTCGAATCCCTGTTCCCCAGTTTGCTTATAAGGCGAATTTAACCACCCTCAGGACGTTTAAGCTCCCCGTCGTAAAGATATACTTCACCCTTTTCCGTTTGTGTTTGAATCACGATGTTACCATAACGAATAGTCAGTTTATTACCCAGAAGCGATTTTATTCGGACCAGCTTGAGGTTGCCGTCTTTCCATTCAATATCCACCTCGAAACCGCCGCGTGCTCGCAGGCCTTCGATTGAACCGCTCGGCCAGGCTGTGGGCAGGGCAGGCAACAGATAAATTTCGCCGGCCAGCTTCTTGTCCGCATAGTGTGAATAGGACTGCATCAGCATTTCGCATATTCCGCTGGTAGCGCCGAAATTTCCGTCAATCTGAAACGGCGGATGCGCATCGAACAGATTCGGATAGGTCCCGCCGCCGGCACTGAAGCTTGTAACATCAGCGGGAGTGAATTTCAATTGTTCGCAGAGCATTTTGTATGCGTGGTCGCCGTCCTGCAGGCGTGCCCAGAGATTGATTTTCC
>CAYSTP010000210.1:0-3369 GCA_964434085.1 uncultured Pirellulales bacterium | reverse complement strand
GTCTGCACCGGCGATTTGGGCAGGGGGCAGGCGAAAAAATACGACATCGAGGCGTGGATGCCTTCGCGCGAAAATTACTGCGAGACCCACAGTGCCAGCAAATTCTACGAGTTCCAGGCCAGACGGCTGAATCTTCGGTATAAGGACGCGAAAACGAAAAAGAATCTCTTTTGCCACACTCTGAATAATACTGTTATTGCCAGCCCGCGAATACTGATACCTATTCTCGAATTGTATCAAAATGCCGACGGGTCGGTGACAGTCCCGCAGGTCCTTCGCCCTTATATGGCCGGCAAAGAAAGAATCGTCCCTCGTGATTTATAGCCTCAGAGAAAACGAACATTTTAATTAGCCACAGAGCACACAGCCCCCTAAGGGGTCCCTAAGGGGAGGACACAGAGAACAAAAAATGGAACCAGATTTACCAGGCGACTTAATAGTAACGTATGCAAATGACATCGCAGAACATCGGCTGTGGCTCCAGCAGTTTAATAAGCAACGATTGAAGAAATGGGAGGATTTACTCAAGAATAATCCAGAAGCGGCTATTTGCGAAGCTGAAACCAGAAAATTATTGTCAGAACACAATGTTAGTGTGGAACCTTATGAGGATTTATCAACGGGAGGTCCTGATTTTGTATGCACTAAGAACGGTAAAACCTTTTACGTCGAGACGAAGTGCATATCTATCGAAGCTGCGATAAGAATTAGTGGATTAAAACCATTCCCTTCTTCTAATGAGAAAGATTACGGTGGCGTTGAAGCTTACGATGAATTTAAAGTTTATGATGATGCTGAAGATTACGCCCTCATGACAGAAAAAATTCGTTCTGAGGTTACCCAAAAGATTCAACAATGTTGCAAAGTAAAAGCACCCTGTATTATTGTAATAGCCACATTACATTCTCAGGCAGGGGATTGTTGTTTCGATGATTTGGCTGCCGAGGAGTTGCTAACGGGAACTTCGCGTATAACATGGGGAATAAACACCAGAAATGGGCAGAAAATTGGGGACACATACGAAACAATAAGATTGGAAGATTCAATATTTATTAAGCCAAAGAAGGGTTCACAAAACAAGATTGAAAGCACAAGGAATTCGGTTTCAGCGGTATTACTGTGTGGATTTGGATTGAACTCTCCGAAGGTAATCGGCTGCCTTAATTCTAATCCTAATTACCCATTTGATAAGTCGCTCTTGCCTAATATCAGGTTTGCAAAACTTGCGGATAAATATCAGAATGGAGTATTGAAAGTTGAATGGATTTAACAATTGCTGATATAACATAATTTGTTTGATTTCTCTGTGAGCCCTGTGTCTGCCGCTGCGACTCGCGTCGCAAGACGCGGCAACGGGCCTCTGTGGCTAAGAATCTGCATTTTTTGCCAAAAAACGCCATTTTTTCCTTGATTTCTGTTCAAAATATGGTATAATACCCGCGTTGTTAATAGATTAGTTAACATAGGCAACTTAAAAATGACCGTATTCTCTAAAAAACCATGATTTGGCCAATTTTACATCCTAAATCCTTTGTGACTAAATATTTAGTGATAATTTGTGAAAATTTGTGGATAAAAATAACTTTTTTGAAAAAACGAACCCAATTTTTCCCAGTTTTCAGCCCAAAAACCACGATTCCGCCAAAAAACGAACCCAAAACGAACCCAATTCAAACCCAGACGAACCCAAACTGCAAAACACCCAGAATGAACCTATTTCCTGTATTGACAAAGCGTTATGAAAAACCGATGATTGGACTGGAATCAAAACAAACCCAAAACGAACCCAAATTTATAATGAATAACGTTACGGTCATATCAGCACTGGGGGACAATTATATTTACCTGTGCAGGTACGCAGAGAAAAAGGCGTTCGTTGTGGACCCGGGGGATGCCAGTGCTGTCGAGGCGGAAATTCAAAAACAAAAGGTCGAATTAACACATATTCTTCTGACGCATCATCATTTTGACCACACGGCCGGTGCTGCTGAGCTTAAAAAGAAATACGGCTGTGAGGTAATAACCGCCGGCAAGTCACTATTGAAAATTGGTGAGATGAATGTCGAGATTATAGCGACGCCCGGACACACAAAAGACAGTGTTTGTTATTATGTTTCGAGCGGTCAGGAAAGAGCGGTTTTTACCGGTGATACACTTTTTGTCGGAGGGTGCGGCAGGCCGATGGAATGTTCGAGGCAGGTAATGTGGCGGTCGCTGGAGAAACTGGCGGCTTTGCCCGACGAGACGGAAGTTTATTGCGGGCATAATTATACGCTGGACAATTATCAATTCGCCTTGAGTATTGAGCCTGAGAATCAGGAGGTGAAGAAGTGCATCGCTGATTTGGAGGCTGGCAGATGTTGCGTTCCATCGACGATTGGTCGGGAGAAGAAGACAAACATTTTGCTGCGGGCCGGTTGTGTTCGTGTTAAGGCGGCTTTGGGTATGGAAGGTGCGTCGGAGGAAGAGGTTTTTGCGGAGCTTCGCAGTAAGAAAAACGCCTGGGGATAAAAGGTTATATGGGCAATATCAGATAAGCTATACCCGAAAGGCATGGATACTACCATGAAAAGGAAAGCACAAAATAACTCACTTTTGGCTCGACCATGGAGAAGTAAATATAAGACATTGTATGGCACGGCGTGGTTCCTTCTAACGTATTCATTGCTTCTGTATGTTGGAAGCCAGCTTTTTTTCGTTGCAGGCACCCTGTGTAAAGGTGGGAAAAGGTGGCCATCTTTTTTGATAGTAGGTCTAATTATATTGGCATCATCACTGCTTAGTAAAATGTTCCAGGATTGGTTACGCAAAAAAGGGAATAATCGCGATAAAGGGAATAATGGGTTGTAGCCGTAGGGTGTAAATATTTATCGGCGGAAGAGGTTTTTGCAGAGCTCCGCAAGAGAAAAGATGTGTGGGGATAAAATTTGGATGAGATACAGCGGAAACTGGAATTATTCGAGAAGCGGCTGGCCGGCCGATGGGCCTTTCATAAAAGAATGGTCAGCTCAACACCGCTGTTGCTCGTTGCAATCGGGCTGATACTGGGAATTTGTCTGCAGCGGTATCTTGAAATCAATCTCTGGGTCTGGTTGGCGCTTCTGCTGATATTGTTGGTTTTGGCAGCGATAGTGATGAGTTTTCACGGGCTCCAAATCCGTGCCACAATTTTGGCTTATGTGGCAATGCTCTGTGCGGTATGCCTGGGAGCGAATCGGTTAGCTGTCTATAATCATGTTCCAGCAAAAGATATTCGTAATTTCGTTGGAGGGGAAAGGGTGCTGGCCACTATTCGCGGCAGTATTATTACCGAGCCCTATACGAGGTACAAAGACGATTGGGCGTTTGCGAAGTTTTCACATTCGGACC
>CAYSTP010000209.1:0-3370 GCA_964434085.1 uncultured Pirellulales bacterium | reverse complement strand
TTACCGGCAAGACCAAGGCCGAGATGAAAAAGATACTCGCTGAGATTACCAGCGGCAAATTCGCGGCTGAATGGGTGAAGGAGTACAAAGGCGGACTGAAGAAGTTCAATAAACTGTATAAGGATGATTATAATCATAAGATTGAACAGGTCGGCAGAAAACTGCGTAAGATGATGAGGTGGATTGGCGCCAAGGAAGTATAAGCTCGATAATTTTGTGTTGATTTGAGAGGGTAATGCAGTGAGAAGGTCCATCGTGCTGATATTAGTATGCGTGTTTTTAGGTCTTGCTTTTTCGGGCTGCTGGATTCTGGACGTAAAGGATTTTGTGACGCCCGAAGGCCCGCCCAAAGATGAGGAGATAACAAAGGCGTATTACCTGACCGAGCTGCGAAAAAGCACCGCGGCCGATGTGCTGCCCCTTATTTATATGCCGGACTATTCACTGCTGAGCCAGAGTACGAAGGTCCTTGCGGCGCAGGGCGAAAAGAAAAAAGGCTACAAGCTGTGGTTTGCAATAGTCAGTTTCGACGAGAACGACCTGCTTGCCAAGCGCAAGTACCTGATGATTGCGGATGAAAAGCCGAAGGTTTTTCTTACCCAGCCGTGGGCGGGATTGCGGTTCGACTGCCGGCTTGTGCTTGAGGGTGAGGTCCTCGAGGAGCCTTACGCCGATGAGAACGCCCATCGAATCGCAATGCTCAAATTCGCTCGACAGGCGGCACACGACGATATTGCCGAGGTGAAAGCGGATAATAAGGCCTTTGAAGTTTCCGGTGCGATGATAAACCAATCGATTGAGTCAGTGCTGACCGTCCTTAATGAGTCGCCTGCTCTTGCGGCAAAGCTCAGCGACGAAAAAGGACTGGACTTCGAGCATCTCAGCTTCGATAAGGGCAAGATTCAGATGACCAACGATGAAAGAACAATGACTATCAAGCTGCGGACAGGCTCATTCACCGGGAAATGGAACAAAGTCGATAAAATCGACTACCCCACGGAACTCGAAGAAGATATGTAAGTTGCGTAGAGGAGTTCGCAATGAGCCCAAAATCAAGAGCGCCGCGCAACAGGACAATTGTTCTAACCGAACAAGACCGCCGAAAATACCGACTGAGACTCAAATATATTGAAGCAGCGGTTCAGCTTCCCGAAATTATCGACTCGACCATTTGCCAGGACGTTTTTGGTATTTTAAAGTTGCTTCCTTCACAGTCATTCGACCTTGTTTTTGCCGACCCTCCATATAATCTTACAAAAAGTTTCAACGGCGTCACATTCAGGCAGACGGACCTTGATGAATATGAGCACTGGCTGGACTGTTGGCTGCCCCATATAAAACCGCTGATGAAGTCTGACAGCTCTATTTATGTTTGCGGTGACTGGCGCAGCTCAGCGGCAATCCACCGGGTTTTGTCAAAATACTTTACTGTAAGAAACCGCATAACGTGGGAAAGAGAAAAAGGAAGAGGGGCAAAAACAAACTGGAAAAACAACTCCGAAGATATATGGTTCGCCACAGTGTCCGACAAATATACCTTCAACGTGGATTCGGTCAAGCTCAAACGCAAAGTTATGGCGCCCTATACAGATAATAATGGTGAGCCGAAAGACTGGCGTGATACCGACAATGGCAGATACCGTATTACACATCCATCGAATATCTGGACCGACCTGACTGTCCCATTCTGGTCGATGCCCGAAAATACAGACCACCCTACCCAGAAACCCGAAAAGCTACTCGCTAAAATTATTCTCGCCGGTTCCAACGAAAACGACGTCGTTTTCGACCCTTTTCTGGGCTGCGGAACCACCTCGGTGGTCGCAAAAAAACTTGGACGACATTATGTAGGGATTGAAATTGATGCCGATTTTTGCTGCTTTGCCGAAAAACGCCTTGAAATGGCGGAAGAAAATCCCGAAATTCAGGGTTATAATGACGGCGTTTTTTGGGAGCGAAACACACTCGCCGACCAGAACAACGGCCACAAAATAGTTCAATATAAAGAAAAAAAGCCGACTCTTTTTGATAAGCCCCCTTTGGCGAGAAAATAAAAATGAAAAGTAAAATCTTTTCAACCGGGAGGTATAAAGAGATATCGAAGAGAACAAAGGATTTTCTCAACAGCCACGCGGATTTTCTTTCAGAAAGCACGGCGCACAGTACCCGTGCGACTGGTGACGCCATCGAAGGTATCCTTGGTGAAAACTTTCAAACGATATTGGGCGACGTGTGTGCCGAGTATTCAGCCAATTTTGCCCGGCGCGCTATGGCAGACTTGGCTTTCAAAGATGAGGAGGACATTTATTATGTCGTCGATGTTAAAACTCATCGCGAAGAAACAAAGTTTAATATGCCAAATCTGACCTCAGTTGAGCGTTTGGCACGCTTTTATGAGGATGATTCAAATTACTTTGTATTATTGTTTGTTAAGTATCGGATAGAAGAGATACATGTTTCGATTTCGGATGTGATTTTTGCCCCTATCGAATTCTTAGACTGGGACTGCTTGACGGTCGGGGCGCTTGGGTGGGGGCAGATTCAAATAGCAAACTCGAACTATATTAAGGTCAACCCCCGGTATTCTCGCAAAAAGTGGATGCTCGAGTTATGTGACATTATGCTGGAGTTTTATCCTAAAGAGGTCGGCAAAATTCAAACTCGTATCGAGTACTTCCAGCGAGTTAAAAAACTTTGGAAGTCAAAAAGCGAATAAATCTCTGTGATCGAGCAATAAGAAAAGAGTGGGTTCATAAGCCGAGTTCTGTTTTAGCGATCATTTATCTGGACTGACAGTTACCAGCCAGTTCAAGCGACCTACCCGCCGGGTTATCCTCCGGGCAGGAGTCAGGAATCTGTAGCGCTTAGGGATTCCAACCGGCATACTTGGTCTTGCAGGCGGTGGGGTTTACCCTGCCGTCGCCGTCGCCGGCAACGCGGTGCGCTCTTACCGCACCATTTCACCTTTACCTTCTTCCGCAAAGCGGAAAAGTGGGCTGTGTATTTTCTGTGGCACTTTCCCTCCCCCGCTGCTGACCCCGCTCTTGTCTTCGACAAGAAGACGCGGGGTCGCGGGGGGGTGGCCGTTAGCCATCACCGTGCCCTGCCCTGCTCGGACTTTCCTCCCCCGTCGTTTTGCCCCTAAGGGGCAGCGGGGGCGACCGCCCGACCCACTCTTTCAATTGCCAATGAACTATTTGGAGTATTATACCAAAAAACGGCGGCTAAGTCTTGCGTATTACTTCGATGTGTTTTTGGAAATGTTCATTGTCGGTTTCGGGATAATCCCTCCTGAAGTGCACACCACGGCTCTCTTTTCGCTGTCGCGCGGAATGGGTTGTCAGAAGGCAGATAGTCAGCATGTTCTGGC
>CAYSTP010000208.1:0-3423 GCA_964434085.1 uncultured Pirellulales bacterium | reverse complement strand
TTTGACGTCGATAAGATTTTCTATTTGTACTTTCGGCAATCAGTAATTCGTCTCTAATTCATCGTTTCTTTTTTAATCAGTGTAAATCCGTGTTACCTGTCGCGGCGTAGCGTAGCGAAGACGGAATCCGTGTCTGATAAATTCTCATCTGTGTTAATCTGTGTCACCTGTCCTGAGCCTGTCGAAGGAATCAGTTGTTAAAAATAGTTAGTGTTTATTCGTGTTAATTCGTGGTTAAATATATTTTCCCTAAGCTGTCTGTTTCTGCTTAATCACCGGATTTCTGCATTCTTCGCTCTACCTCGAACTCGACGTATTGTTTCGAATACTGGTACCAATTAACTATAGCAGCGATTGCCAGTAGTAGCGTCGTGAAAAGCTGCAAGCTGAGCATCCACGAGCCGTAATTCCCCTTGGCAACCATCAGCAGCGACGTAACCAGGCTGCAAACGGCTGCAACTGTTATAAGAATCGAAACGAAACGTTTGGGCCTTTTGTGCTCGTTCATAATCTGATCTCCCTGTAAACTTTTTTAAACTCGTGTCTATTCGTGTTCTCCGTCAGGAGTCCCTAGGACATTCGTGGTTAATAATTTTTTGTACCTTATTTTTTCATTTTGTGCCTTTTGAGATTTTATTTCTTTTTTTAATCCGTGTTAATCTGTGTTAATCAGTGTCTAACTCATCTGTGTCAATCAGTCGTTAAAATAGTTAGTGTTAATTCGTGGTTACATATACTTCCTGCAATCGGTTAACTTCCCTTCAATAGCACTGGCCGCAGCCGTAGCCGGACTGGCCAGATACACTTCACTCTTCGGATGTCCCATCCTGCCGACAAAATTCCTGTTGGTGGTACTGACGCACCTCTCACCCTCGGCCAGTATTCCCATAAATCCGCCTAAGCACGCCCCGCACGTCGGCGCCGCTGTCACGCATCCCGCATCGTAAAATATATCGAACAGACCTTCGTCCTTCGCCTGCTTCCAAATCGTCGGCGTCGCAGGTACGATTAGTGTTCGTATGACTGTTTTTTTGCCTTTCATAATCGAAGCTGCAATCCTCAAATCCTCTATACGCCCGTTCGTACAGCTTCCGATATACGCCTGGTCCATCTCTTTTCCGGCGCATTGTGTAATCGGCACACCGTTGCTCGGCAGATGCGGCAGCGCCACCATCGGCTCCAACTTCGAGCAGTCTATTTCTATAGTCTCGGTATATTCAGCGTTCGCGTCCGATTCGAACACCTCGTAATCGACCTTGCCCTTGAGCCGTCCGTCGAGATATTCTTTTGTAACCTCATCGACGCCCATAACCCCGTTTTTGGCGCCCGCCTCAATAGCCATATTCGTTATCGTCATCCGCGCTTCCATTGACATTTCTTTCAGCGCCGGCCCGACAAACTCCATCGCCTTATAAAGCGCACCATCAACGCCGATTCGTTTGATAACCGCCAATATCACGTCTTTACTGTAAACGCCTTTACCCAGCGAACCGTCAAGTACGACTTTCATTGATTCTGGCACCTTGAACCACAATTTACCCGTCGCAATCGCCGCCGCCAAATCCGTCGAGCCGACACCTGTACTGAACGCCCCAAACGCCCCGTATGTGCAGGTATGCGAATCACCGCCGACTATCACCTCGCCAGGCCGTATATGTCCCTGCTCCGGCAAAAGCGCATGACAAACCCCGGCCTGCCCAATCTTGTAATAATACTTGATATTGTGCTTCCGCGCCCACTTATCTAAGCGTTTGTGAAGCTCTGCGCTCTTTATGTCCTTGGCAGGCTGAAAGTGGTCCGGCGTCACGACGATTCGCTCTTCATCAAAGACCGCATCGATTCCCTTATCTTCGAGCATCGTTATTGCAGGCGGCGTCGTCACATCGTGACACATTATCACATCGATACTCGCATCGATCAGTTCACCGGCCTTAACGGCGCTCTTATCACTCGCCCTCGCCAGTATTTTCTCTGTAATAGTCATTCCCATCTGTTTTACCTTCTGTTCTGCGTTCTATGTTCAGTGTTCGACGTTCAGCGTTTCTTTTCCTTTTTTCTTTTCCCTTTTCTTCATTTTCTCTGTGACCTCTGTGTCCTCTGTGGCTTATAATAAATTGAATTTTCTCTGTGGCTATTTCTTCGCCGCCGTCATCCGGTTCAGTACATCGACGTAGGCCTTTGCGCTTGCCTCGATAATATCCGTACTAAGCCCGCGGCCGATGAACACCTGTCCTGCCTCACGAATCTTCACCGTCGCTTCACCGAGCGCTTCTTTACCGCCGGTCACCGCCCGAATCGAGTAATTTTCTAATTTCGGGCTCAGCCCAGTTGCCACGCGTATCGCCTCGTATGCCGCGTCCACAGGCCCGTCGCCGCACGCCGCCGCCTGTTTCTGCTCGCCGCGCACCTTCATTTTCACACTCGCCGTCGGCAGCGTACCCGTCCCGCAAGCCACGTGCAGATACTCCAGCTCGAACACGTTCTCGACTGCGTAAATCTCGTCACTAATTATCGCCGCCAGGTCCTCGTCATACACCTCATTCTTCTTATCAGCTATCTCAAGGAATCTCTTATAAGTCTTATCCAATTCACTTTTAGATAGTCTGTGTCCCAGCGCCTCCAGCCGATGCCTCAAGCCATGCCTGCCCGTCCTCGCCGTCAGCACCACACGCGTCTTCGGCGACCCGACCTCCTCAGGCTTCATAATCTCGTATGTCTCACGCTTCTTCAAAACTCCATCGACATGAATACCCGACGAATGCGCAAAAGCGTTATCGCCCACTACCGCCTTATTGACCGGCACCGGCATACCAAGCATATCGGCGACCATCCTGCTGGTGCGGTAAAACTCCTCGGTCTTTATCCTTGTCTCCAGGCCGAAGAAGTCCTTCCGCGTCCGAATCGCCATTATCACCTCTTCCATCGCCGCGTTGCCCGCACGCTCGCCTATGCCGTTAATGGTCGCCTCGACCTGGCGGGCGCCGTTCTTGACGCCGGCTAACGAATTCGCCACCGCCATTCCCAAATCGTCATGGCAGTGCACGCTGATTACAGCTTTGCCGACGTTCGGCACGTTCGCCCTGATGTCCGCTATCAACTGGCCGTAAAGCTCCGGTATCGAGTAGCCCGTCGTATCCGGTATATTCAACGTTGTAGCGCCGGCGTCAACAGCCGCTTCGAGGATTTCATACAAGAATTTGCGGTTGGCCCTGCCGGAATCCTCGGCGTAGAACTCGACGTCGTCCGTATATCGCAGCGAGCGCTTCACGGCCTTGACCGCCATCTTGACGATATTGGCCTTCTTCTGCCCTAAGGTCCTGCCGTACTTGGCGTCGGCGAACTTGCCCATTATGTGAATATCCGATACTCCGATACCCGTATGGATTCTGCTGCGTTTGGCCTTGGCTATGGCCTTGCCGCATA
>CAYSTP010000207.1:0-3480 GCA_964434085.1 uncultured Pirellulales bacterium | reverse complement strand
TCCTAAGCCCTTGTTATATAAAGATTTCTTTCTTCAATTTACTTCGGCCACTTTGAAGGCGGAAATTCAGTCTGTTTCCTAAAAGCTATGGCCCGAACAGCCGTATCATTATTACGGTGGGGAAATCGGGCCGTTGTAAGTGCCGGAGGCCGTCCACATACCCGGTGTATCCGGGAATTCGTCTATCACGTAGATGTCCTGTTTTTTTTCGCGTTCCTCGTGGCCATCATAGAATCCAACGATGGCAGCCTCGCCGTGACGATAGATTGTCGGGCCGTGAATTCCAATAGCAGCGTACTCATCAATGCTCGCCTGACCCAATATATCCCATCCCTCCCTGTAATCTGCATAACGCCAGGCGACCCACCAGTCGATGCCGTCAACAAATGCAAGTTTTTCTGCCGGTTGTTTTATGGCCTCAATCTTATGCCCGACGTATTGGTTAAAGATGGGGTCGAACTCTTGTTTGTCCCAGTCCGTAAGATTATATCCATAACTTGTCAGGACACCAGCGGAGCTCGCTGTAGTTATTTTGTCGCTCGGGCAACGAAGCTTTTTTGGTAATTTAAAAACACCGCCACTGCCCAATTCATCCAACTGCAAATACTTCCTGAAGGCCTTGTTCTCCATCCACCTAATTACTGTACTACTGTCTCTTTTGTAACTAACGGGACAGAGAGAGCCGTTAAACGAACTGGCGTATGTGTTGTTTGCTATACAGAGGTTTTTGATATTGCTTCGGCAGACGGCTTGGCGGGCGAGCTCCCTGGCTTTACCCAGACTCGGCACAAGTATGGCCAGCAGTAACGCGATGATGGAAATCACCACCAGCAGTTCCATTAATGTAAACGCCTTTGAGTTCTTCATGGTTTTCAGTCCTTAAAAACCGATGCCGGTTTGAAAGACTTTATAACTAAGACCAATCGCGAATCAATTTGCTCGAAGTCGACGATTCGCGGCAGAGCGAACCGCCGGTCGAGATATCCTAAGAGTTTTTAGTAGGCTTTAGATATGCCATAGTTTTCCTCCCAATAAACATTTCGCAAATACCGCTCGCGTTGATTTATACGTTATATTCGATTTAAATGTTCGTTTGTCTCGTGCATTGAGTGATTTTTTTTATTGGTTGGACGATAGAAAGGTCTTTTAGAGATGTGATTTTGAAGCAAAAAGACACATTCAGCCGAATACCGGGCAGGTGTGAGTGCCCGACCTGATATTAAATTGATTTTTTCGATATACGGCCTGTGTTTTTCGTGAGAAGAAAGGCGTTTTGGGAGTTAAATAGAAAAATTGTAGCAAAAATATCTTTATTGGAGGGGTGATGGCGGTGCAATCTTTTTTGTGCATCAGGAGGAAAGGTAAACATCAGGGTACGGGAAACGGAGCTAATGCCGGAGCCGGTATTCAGTTGCCGGCTTTGCCGGTAAATCGCCGGATAATTCTTTAATCAAACGACGGTTTTTTTCTGCGGTTTTGAGAATAAAATCGCACCTTTATAGGTCTTTTTGAAATTTGACTATAAAGCCTAAGTTATCGCTTAAGGATTTTGAAGGTTCCGCGATAAGGGTGGTATGAAGGCATCTTGTTTTTCTGCCGGGTTGTGTCTGGGCAGAGACAGGTAGAAAGGATTCGCCGGTTTGGGATTAAGGAGTATCAAAGATGTTGGCAATTAAGAACAACGTGATGGCGTCAAATGCGGCTCGTCACCTTGGGATGAGCTACGACAGCCTGGCGAAGAGCGTTGAGAGGCTCTCATCGGGTCTGCGCATCAACAGCGCCAAGGATGACGCAGCGGGTCTGGCTGTTCGCGAACTGATGCGTGCTGATATCGCCGTGCTTGATCAGGGTGCCCGCAATGCACAAGACGGCATCAGCATGCTTCAGACGATGGAAGGGGCAATGGCGGTTATCGACACAGCTCTTGTTCGTATGAAGCAGTTGGCGGAGCAGGCGGCCACCGGTTCGTACAGTAACGCGCAGCGGTCGCTGATGCAGAATGAATTCACTGAGATGGCGGCCGAGATCGAGCGTATAGCCGGCGCCACTTCGTTCAACAACATGACTCTGCTCAACAGTGCTACTCAGTCAGTATCGATTCATTTTGGCGGCAGCACGGATTACATCACGGTACCGGGGACGAATATGACTCAAAGCGGATTGGGTATTACGTCGGCCCTTGTGAGCATTTCTTCGTTAGGAAGCGCCAGAGCAGCGCTTGCGACTCTTGATAGTGCTATTAGTATAAAGGACACTGCTCGTGCGAGGTTCGGATACAAGATGAACCGTCTGGAAGGTACGATTTCGGTTCTCAATATCCAAAAGGAGAACCTGATGGCGGCGGAGTCGCGTGTCAGCGACGTTGACGTTGCGCTGGAGATGGCAGAGATGACGCGGAACCAGGTGTTAGCACAGGCTGGCATTGCGATGCTGGCTCAGGCCAATACGATGCCACAGATGGCTCTGACGCTGCTGAGATAATTCGTGGGGGAGATTTGACGGAGTGCGATTATGAGTCGACTTGCGGCTTATCAGGATAACACTGTTTCGACACAGAACAAAGGTCGCTTGATTGTGCTGTTGTACGACGGTGCGATAAAGTTTATGAAGCTTGCTATAAGAGAGCTCGAGGCGGGTAATCAGGAGGCGAAGGGTCAGTACATCAATCGAGCAGCGGATATTATCACCGAGCTTAACGCGATACTGGATATGGAACAGGGCGGTGAAATCGCGGCCAATCTTCGTAAGCTCTATACCTTCATGAACGACCGTCTGGCCCAGGCCAACATCAAGCGCGACCCGAACATGATTCGTGACGTTATAAAGCTCATGGAAGAGCTGAATCAGGGATGGAGGGCGATAACCGGCTGAGAAACAGACTTCGCCCCCCAAAGCGTTTTCTGTGAGAGTCAGGCTGCAGGCCTGACTCTTTTTTTGCGCGCATTTCTCCCCCGGCGCGCCGGGCTACTCGATACCCGATACGCTATACACGATACCCGATATGCGGTAGGGACTGAGCCCGAGTTTTCGGACTGTCACTTCGAGATGTGAGGTTTTGCCATATTCGGCGGCCTTCAAAAGGGGGCTTTTTGCCAGATTTCAACGATTGGGTTCTAATCTTATCGGCCGTGTCAGTGAAGGGGTAAACAGGCTGCGAATCAGGTTAAGCATTGTTTGAATGAGCCGATATAGGCGACTGAGTTTAGGGGGGCCCTAAATGCGGTTTTGCGTTTGGTGCGCCCCCCATTTTATTTCTGTGCGTCCCACGGCGGAGCTGAAGGAAGAGTCGCGGTTAGCGTAAGCAAGGAAAGCAAAGAAACGAGTTTCTTTTTTTAGGAGTCAGAGACATGTTAGCAGTCAAGAACAACATTATGGCGTTGAACGCCGCGAGGCACCTGAGCATGAGCTACGACAGCTTATCGAAGAGCGTCGAGCGCTTGAGCTCAGGTCTTCGTATCAACAGCGCCAAGGACGACGCTG
>CAYSTP010000206.1:0-3490 GCA_964434085.1 uncultured Pirellulales bacterium | reverse complement strand
TGGAGATACGCAGCGACGCGCCTTTTTTCTGCTCTTCACGAATCCTCTCGAAGATGAGCACGTTAGCATCGACGCTCATACCAATAGTCAGAATCAGACCGGCTATTCCGGGCAGCGTAAACGTCGCCCTCAATACCACCATTGCAGCGAGAATTATCAGCACGTTAAGTATCAGCGCGACATCGGCTATCGCCCCGGCTACAAGGTAGTACACGAGCATCACCAGGATAACGGCCACTAGGCCGATGATGCCGGCCCTGATACCCTGGCGGCAGTTGTCGGCTCCTATCGAAGGACCTATCGATTTTTCGGCGATGGGCTGTTCTATCAGCATCGCAGGCAGCGAGCCGGCCTTTAGCTTATTGACCATATCCATTATTTCTTCATCGCTGAACCGGCCCTGAATGATACCTTCCCTGCCGATTCTGGTGCTGATATATGGGGCCGAAATGGCCATGCCGTCGAGAAGGATGCACAGCGGACGCTCAAGGTTGCCGGCTGTGAGCTTGCTAAACATCTTGCCTCCGCGCTCATCAAGTGTAAAACCGATTGCCCGCCTTCCCTGTCTGTCCTGAGTGGGTCTGGAGTCCGTCAGCTTCCAGGGCCTCGTCTGAGGGTTGTGCAACATGACTTCATCAGGCTTATTGCTGCACAAGACGTAAAACCGACCACCAAACTGGCCGACCACAGCAGCTCTGCCCTGCTTGTCGCGGACGGTTGCCTGCTCGAAGCCTGTATCATCCTTCACAATCCACCCGGTTTTATCCTCTATCTCAAACCAGACGTACTTACTGTCCGAAGCATATCTGGGGCCTTTTTCTTTCAGATTCCGGACGTATGTCTCCAGCAGCGGGGTATCACTGTTTTCTTCGCCGATGGTGGGTAGAATCCTGAATTCCAGTATGCCTGCGCCTTTGAGCATCCTCTGCAAGTCTTTAGGGTCATCAAGTCTGCCCTGATACTTGCTGTACGCATCCAGCGTATCGACTGCCGCTCTGATTTGCTCCGAACGGTCCGGGTACTGCTGCTGCAAATCCGCCATCGCCTGCTGCTTCGACGTCTCGGGGTCATCGAGTTTCTGCTTGAGCTCTTCTTCGGTCAGTATAAGCTCAGCCAATTGAGCCTGGGCCTGCTGAAACAATACATTCTTTCCCGTTTCAGGGTCGGTCAGTAAATCAGTCGCCTCGGACCATTCGGCGTAACTTTCCGTATATTTCTCAAGAAGCGCCAGTTTCTCTTCTGAAAAATCCCGGCCGAGAAAAGCCTTAATCATTCCCGTGCGGTCCGGGCCTTTGACCATCATCCAGTCGCCGACGCTTGTCTGAACCATCTCGAGGTCGAGGCCTGCCTCTTTTATCTGCTGTTCGGGCGCCCTGAGTGCTTCTTCAAGCTCGTCGGCCTTGGCCCCGGCCTGCTGACGCTGGTCATACGCATCGGCCAGATTCGTAAGAATCTCGGCCGCCGTTTCAGAGCCGGCGGCAAGGGCCTGGTAAGCTTCAGAGCGCTCCTGGGGCGGTTCCGACAGTAAACGCATAACGCGCGGGATGTTGATGTTTTTGGACAACAGCGCAGCGAGGGCTTCTTCGTAGGCCTGTCTCGCCGCGCGGGCCTCGGCGCTTGCAAGAGGCATCTGTATCTCGAAGCGGGTATTGCCCAGCGGACGCCAAATCAGATTTCGAACACCCTTCGGGTCGACCCGGCGCTTAAGCACAGTAATCATATTCTGCGACAGGTCTCTTGTGTCCTCATCCTGCATACCGGCGGTATCAATCTCGTATATAAGACTCGTGCCGCCCGCTAAATCCAGACCGGGTTTAAGCTTCTTGTCAGGAGGATACAACTCAACCAGACCAAGAACAGCTACCACAGCAATAAGAGTAAATTTCCAAGCCGAGGCTTTCCTCATAACGTCTCCCGTATCACTGATTACACTGATTCTCGATACTGGATGCTCGATTCTCGACGAGCATCGAGTATCAAGCAACAAACATCGAGATTAACTTTTTTCTTCGGACAGCTTCGTTCCAATAGCGCTGGGCGTGACTTTGATTTTTGTATTGCTCGATTCATCAATCTTCAGGACAATCTCGTCATCGTGCACATCGACCACCGTCCCATATATTCCGCCGATAGTACGCACCCGGTCGTTCTTCTGCAGCGACTGCACCATTTTACGGTGCTCCTGCTGCTTCTTTCTCGGCCCGCGGAACATCATAAATACAAAAACAATCATCACTATTATCAGGAGAATCTGAAATTGCCCAAATCCCCGCGTCCCATGTCCCCGGCCTCCTGCCGAATTGGCGTCAGCGGGAACTTTTGTCATCGACTCGCCCTCTTTACTTACCGGCTCGGACGTAATCGTTGTTGTGGCCCCCTCGTTCTGGGCCTCTGCCAGTATCCATAAGTTCTTCATCTGTAATCCTTTCACTTAGTGGTTCACCGTGGTAGTGCCACAAAGCTGGGAACTATACCCCAATTCGCAGCAAAATAACAGAAAAATCTCAAAACCGCAACGCGAGGACCTGCATCCGCACATCACGCGGGTCGCGGCCGTACTTCTACGGGTTATTAGCGCTGAAGACGGCGTATCTTGCCAGTTTCTCCTTCGCCAATGTGGCAAAATGGCCTGATGCAATTGCCTCTCGAATATCCGCCATCAGACGCTGATAAAACCTTATATTGTGGATGGATACGAGAATCGGTCCAAGCATCTCGTTGAGGTTGAAGAAATGCCGCACCGCCGCCCGGGTGTATGTACTACAGCAATAACAATCGCAGCCGGGTTCGAGGGGTCTGTCATCATCAATATGGACATTGTTTCTCATCCGCAGCGGCCCGGCTTCTGTAAAGGCATAGGCGTTTCGGCCGTTGCGGGTCGGCATCACACAGTCGAACATATCAATCCCGGCGCAAACAGCCGCGATGATGTCGGCCGGTGTGCCGACGCCCATTAAGTAGCGGGGTTTCTCTTTCGGCAGCAGCGGCGCGGTATGCTCGACGGTCCTCAGCATATTTTCGTGTCCCTCACCTACACTCAAACCCCCAATCGCGTAGCCGTCGAAATCCATCGCAACAAGTTCCGCGGCGCAATGTGTTCTAAGTTCGGTATCAATCCCGCCCTGAACGATTCCGAAAAGCATTTGGTCCTTTTTGTTATGCGCTGTCCTGCATCGCCGTGCCCAGCTTAGTGTCCTGTCAACTGCTTTGAGCAGCTTATCAGTTTCACACGGAAACGGTGTACATTCATCAAGACACATTATTATATCGGCACCTAATCGCATCTGTATCTGCGCGGCAAGTTCAGGAGTAAGGTAAAACTTCTGCCCGTCAACATGGCTGGCAAATTCCACACCATCGTCATCGAGCTTAGTGAGACAGTTCAGCGAGAAGACCTGGTAGCCTCCGCTGTCGGTAAGTATGGGGCCGTCCCACGCCATAAAGCGATGCAGTCCGCCGATTTTTTCAACGGCTTCGACACCGGGCCTAA
>CAYSTP010000205.1:0-3508 GCA_964434085.1 uncultured Pirellulales bacterium | reverse complement strand
CATTTCTTGTCCTTTTCAGCCGCTGCTAAGCCCTCGCTGAACTTTCTTATGTAATCATACTCACACGGAGTCACCACATGTCCACCTTTATCGATAATTCCCCACTTCTTATACTTATTTCTGACAACAGAGAGACCTTCACTGTGACTTGTCGCAAAGTCGTACTGCAATGGAATGACCTCTTTCCCGTATTTGTCAATGAAACCGAACTTTGCCCACTTCCAGCCAGTACCGATCATCCCAACCGCTGCTAATCCTTCCGAGAAATGAGCTACCCTATCATAACGCGGCTCTATCACAACCTCCCCCATAACATTGATATAACCCCATTTCATATTTGGGTCTTGAAATGCAGCTAAACCCTCTGAAAAGGAACCAATATCATCATATCTGGCAGGTATAACCATTTTGCCCTTGTTATTAATAAACCCCCATTTGGCTTCTTTTCCCCATGCTTCTGACCAGATTCCCCATTTCGCACCTATACATACAGCGGCGAGACCCTCTGAGAACGGTCGGCCAACAGGACTGGGCTCGTAGATAATCCGACCTTGCTTATCGACATACAAACATTTTCCTGCGAGACGACCGAGTTCCCCGGCCTTCGGGGTTTCTATAATTGCTCCACTTCTTACTACAGCGATACCTTCCTTGAATGGATAATTCACCTGATTGAACCTTGGTGTTATTACTACTTTTCCTGCTGCGTTTATGAATCCCCATCTTCCATTGACTTCCACTTCGCCCAGGCCCTCCTGAAAGCCATGTTCCCAGTCAACGTGATACGGCCTCTCATACGTCTTAGCTAAGTCATTCTTAGCTGGACACGATAGGATTAAGGCCGAAATGACACAGCATATTGATACTCTTACTAAGATCCTGTTAGTCATGGACCGCGGCATAACCATAAGATTACTCCCAATTATAATCACTAACCCACTAATTGCCTTTGCTAATTCCTATGTAACAGGAATAATAACGGACGTTACCTATTTTTCCTAAAGTTCATTTATAATGTTTTACAGTGTGTACCAAGCCTCATTTCAGTGTGTCGCTATTCTTATACGCGCCTGATTTTCAGCCGTAATAAGTGCAGCACGTGCGGTCGCTTTCCCAGATACTGACGCTGTGCAGCTTCGCTGAGTCGAATCTGCCGTTGAGCCTTCCCCACGCAAACTGGGCCAGGTTCTCAATCGTTGGATTAACACCGGCCAGTGCCGCCACGTCGGCGTTGAGATTCTTATGGTCCACCAATCTGACAAACTCGCCGTCAACAATCCGCTCGAAGTCGCCTATGCGAATGTCAGTATCCGCAGCCGTTTTAATTGTTACTTCGATGACGTAATTATGGCCGTGGCCGGCTGGATTGGCACACTTGCCGAACACCTCGAAGTTTTTCCGCTCGCTGAACTGCTCGTTCCACAGCTTGTGCATCGCCGCAAAATCAAACTTCTCGCTGAAGTAATACATCTTCACATCCTCGCAATCGAATTCAATCTTCCTGTACGGATTAAGCCCCAGCCCAAGTTCAATCAGCATCGCCCCGTTAAATTTTCCTTTGAGCACCTCCCGAAGAGACGCCAAAACGTCAGCCGTTTCAGATATCGTCAACTGTTTTCCGTCGCCAAATGCCCTGCGGATATTTTCCGCAAAAACGGGCACCGCACATTCTCGCACCACCCTGTCGATATCTATCACATTGACGACAAAGCCGGTATCTTTGTCAGACTGGCCAGCTAATCCTACCGAAAGCTCGAAGAACAGACTCAGCCCCTCACCGCACGGCTTGCCGCAGTAAGAATTGGCCCCACCATCAGGTGTCCTGTGGACCTCACTTTCAGCGTCGCCGAAGGGATTTACCGAAAACCTCACCTTACGCACAAGCCTGTGCACAAATCCTTCCCCTATTTTTTGCCGTTGTGAATCAGGCTCATCACTTCACTTCTGCTGCGCGGGTCTTTTCTGAATATCCCGCGCACCGATGATGTCACCATCACCGACCCGGGCTTCTTTATCCCGCGTATGGTCATACAACTGTGCGATGCCTCGAGCACCACCGCCACGCCCATCGGCTTGACGCTTTTCATTATAAAGTCGGCTATCTGCTCGGTGAGCCTCTCCTGCACCTGCAGCCGTCGGGCGAAACAATCGACAATCCGCGCCAGCTTGCTGACGCCCAGCACCACGCCCGCCGGCAGATACGCCACGTGCGCCGAACCAATAAACGGCATCAGGTGGTGCTCACACATACTGTAAAACGGTACGTCACGCAGCAGCACTATCTCGTCGTAATTTTCGTTAAAGACGCTCTGCACGTGCTCCTGTGGGTCTTCGCTCATGCCCGCCAGAAGCTCCTGATACATCGCAGCCACCCGCTCCGGCGTCGCCTTGAGTCCTTCACGCTCGACGTCTTCGCCGACCGCGGCCAGTATCTCTCGCACCGCCGCCTCTATTCGCTCAATGTCAACCTTATATTCACTTTTGTCCTGCATCTTCAGTCATTTTCCTGTCCAAATATTTAGTGTTAATTCTGGCTTGGCCATGCCATAGGCAGTGTTAATTCGTGGTTAAAAACTACTTAGGTATTCCACAAACAATCTAACACCGAATCCAATCGACCCTTCGTTGACATATTTCTTCAGCGGTTCCGAAGGCTCCATCGGCCCTGCTATATCCAAATGCGCCCATTTCGTCTCGCCGGCAAACTCACCGAGGAACGATGCCGCCGTACACGCCCCGCCGTACTTCGAGCCGATGTTCTTCAAATCCGCTATCTTGCTTTTCAATTCTTCTGCGTACTCATCACCGCTGGGCATGTGCCACACCGGCTCACCGCCGCGCTCGGCCGCAGCAGCCAGCGCCTTTATCAATCTGTCGTCGTTTCCCATCAGCCCGGCCTTGTGCATACCCAGCGCCACAATACACGCGCCGGTCAGCGTCGCTATATCGATAATCGGCTCGCACTTCAGCTCTTTTGCATAATGAATCCCGTCGCACAGGACCATTCGTCCTTCGGCGTCTGTATTCAGCACCTCCACCGTCTTGCCGCTGTAGGTTGTAATAACGTCGCCAGGCCGATAGCTCTGCCCGCCCGGCGCATTTTCAGCAGCGCAAACAACAGCCGTTACTTTGACCGGCAGCTTAAGCTGGGCAATCGCCTTCATCGTCGCCAATACCACCGCCCCGCCGGTCTTGTCCATCTTCATCGCGTCCATCTTCGCGGCAGGCTTGATACTTATCCCGCCCGAATCGAAAGTAATCGCCTTGCCTATCAATCCAACCGTACCGCTCTTTTTTGCAGACCTCGGCGACCATTTCAAAATTATCATTCTCGGTTTATGCTCCGAGCCCTGCCCGACGGCAATGATTCCACCCATCTTCTTCTGCTTGAGTTGCTTGTCATCGAACACCATGCACGACAATCCAGGCAGGGCCGCGACCATTTTCTTCGCCTCCTCCGCGAGCCTTTCAGGGTACATAACATTGGGCGGCCGATTCGCTAACGTCC
>CAYSTP010000204.1:0-3523 GCA_964434085.1 uncultured Pirellulales bacterium | reverse complement strand
TCCTGATCCCCTGATATCCTGGTTTCCTGTAACTGCATCCCATCTGGACACAACCATAACGAATTGTTATACATAAGGTATGGAGCAACAGGCCGGCATCTTGGATTTGCTTAAAATACAGGGTGAACAGGCCCTTAAAAGGTCTCGCCGCGCGGTGATAATTCAGCCCGGCGCTGTAGGTGATTGCATACTCACCCTGCCGTTGGCGCAATTTATTATTGACCGTCTGAAGGTCGGCGCAGTCGATATGCTCGGCCGTGCCGACTACATAAGTTACTTTCCCGGCAGGACCTGCATCGACACAATCCGCGCCATTGACTGTGTCGCTCTGCACAGACTTTTTTGTTCACCAGCCGACTTTATGCTCACCGAACGCGACCCCCTCATCGATGCCTTCGCCGGATACTCATGGATTGTCAGCTTCCTTGGGGACTCGGAAAGTGATTTCGAGCAGAACCTTATTTTCACCGCAAACTGCAGCCAGAGTGCAGAGACCGTCATTGTCCCTTTGCAGCCTCCTTCGCTCGGACAGGACCACATAACCAATCACTACATCAGGGGGCTGTGCGAAAGTTGCTCTCTGCAAATCCCCGCCGAATATAAGCTGCCTCAAGCCGAACCTTTGATACGCCCGATGAGCTCGGATAAACAAATCGGCGCCCGGCTCATTCGGCAGGCCGGCATAGACCCTGATGTACCTGTTATTATCCTCTGCCCCGGAAGTGGCGGGGTAGCCAAATGCTGGCATCTGGATAATTACCTTGCCCTTGCAGAGCAGTTGAAATCAATACCCGTCCAGCCGCTCTTTTTGCTCGGACCCGCCGAAACACAGCGTCTCTCCCCGCAGCAGATAATCGGCATCAGCAGGACCGCACCGTTAATGACTGATTTATCGCTTACCGAAGTGTTGCAGATACTTGTCGTTGCCGACGCATTCGTCGGCAATGACAGTGGAATAACCCACCTCGCCGCGGCAATCGGCCTCGATACGGTCGCCCTTTTCGGACCGACCGACTCTGCCGTCTATCGGCCGCTTGGCCCCAATGTCTGTCTCATTGAAGATAAAACCCCCGCCTTTGCCGTGGAACCATCCGAACTCCTTCAGCGGAGGGTATTGCGAAAATTGGTCCGCCGCCCCGGCTCGCGCCGCCAGACGCGGGGGCTGGGTGAAATTTGCGCATAAAAATAGGAGACGGCGACCCCCCAATTTTTTCGCGTGAGCTGGCCAGCCCGTCTCCCGGGAAGAGGAGGAGAGATATTAATTTTTTACAGGTTCAGCCGGCTTTTGCCGCTGCTGTCCATACAAAGTATAAGGCCTTTTTCTCCACTGCCAAAAAAACCGGCAGAAAAAATTGGTTCCCATAAAATCAAATCCAGTCGTTGAATTATGCCAAAGCTGCCTGTATAATCCTGAGTTTCGTCGGCACCCGGCCAGGGGCCGCGTACGATAGAAAAGTTACTTTTGCGAGGAAAAGAACATGAGTTTGTTGATTGGCTATGACGTTGGCAGTTCATCAATAAAGGCCTCTTTGCTCGACGCCCAGACCGGCACTACACTCGCCTCGGCGACGTCACCCGATAAGGAGCTTGAGATAATCGCCAAAAAACCAGGCTGGGCCGAGCAAGACCCGAACACATGGTGGCAGCACGCCAAAAAGGCTGCCGCTAAGCTCAAATCGAAGGCGAGCTTTGACACCGCCGACGTAAAAGCAATCGGCATCTCATACCAGATGCACGGCCTGACCCTCGTTGACAAAAACGGCAACGTCCTTCGCCCGGCGATTATCTGGTGTGATAGCAGGGCCGTCGATATCGGCAATAAGGCCCTCAAAGCTATCGGCGAGGAAAAGTGCCTCTCGCATCTGTTGAATTCTCCCGGCAACTTCACCGCCTCGAAGCTCAAATGGGTCAAAGATAACGAGCCGGAAATCTTCTCGAAAATACACAAGATGATGCTCCCCGGTGATTATGTTGCAATGAAGATGACCGGCCAAATCAAGACCACGCCTTCGGGTCTGTCCGAAGGCATAATGTGGGACTTCAAAGAACAAAAGCTCGCCAAAATAGTCCTCGACAATTATGGAATACCCGAAGACTTCGTCGCCGATATCGTACCAACCTTTTCCATCCAGGGGCAGCTCACAAAACAAGCCGCCGACGAGCTTGGGCTCAAAGCCGGTACAGTAGTAGCATATCGAGGCGGCGACCAGCCGAACAACGCCCTGTCTTTGAACGTCCTCAATCCCGGCGAAATAGCAACCACCGCCGGAACAAGCGGTGTTGTTTACGGTATAACCGCTCAGACCGAATACGACCCAAAATCGCGCGTCAACACATTCGTTCACGTTAATCACGAGCCGAAAAACCCAAGGTATGGCGTACTGCTTTGTCTCAACGGCACGGGCATACTTAATAGCTGGCTCAAGCACAACACCGGCTCGGATGATTACAAGGAGATGGACGCAATGGCAGCCGAAGCCCCCGTTGGTTCAGACGGCCTTGTAATTCTTCCCTACGGCAACGGCGCAGAACGTACCCTCGAAAATCGAAATATCGGCGCCTCGTTCCACGCCTTGAATTTCAATATCCACAACAGGATACACCTGCTTCGCGCCGCACAGGAGGGTATCGTTTTCGCTCTTAATTATGGCGTTGAAATAATGCGAAAGGTCGGCGTCAAATCCGGAACAGTCCGGGCTGGCTATGCCAATATGTTTATGAGCCCGCTTTTCAGTGAGGCCTTCGCGACGGTTACAAATTCCGTCGTCGAGCTTTATAACACCGACGGCGCCGTCGGCGCCGCTCGCGGCGCAGGTATCGGCGCAGGTATCTACAAAGGCCCCGCCGATGCCTTCGTCGGCCTGACGCCCGTCAGGAAAATCGAACCCAATAAAAAATTAACGGCCTCCTACGCCGATTCATATAAAAACTGGCTTAGTGTCCTGACTGCAACGCTGGCACAGGCTTAAAGAAAAAAGATAAAACTTTTAAGAAAGGAAAACCAGATGGCAGAATATTTCCCAACCGTAAAAAAAATTAAGTACGAAGGCCCTGACTCCAAGAACCCTTTTGCGTTCAGGCATTATAATCCGGGCGAAAAAGTCCTCGGCAAAACAATGGCCGAGCACCTCAGGTTCGCCGTATGCTACTGGCACACGTTCAAGGGCCTCGGCAATGACCAGTTCGGCGGCCCCACTATCATCCGCAGTTACAACGAACCTAAAGACCCGATGAAACGCGCCGAAGCGACTATGGAAGCCGCCTTCGAGTTCTTCACAAAACTCGGCGTCGGATTCTGGTGCTTCCACGACAGGGACATCGCCCCCGAAGCCGACAACCTTGCCGAGACCAACAAGCGCCTCGACACAATCGTCGCCCAGGCCAAAAAGCTCCAGGCCGATACCGGCGTCAAGCTGCTCTGGGGCACAACCAACGCCTTTAGTCACCGCCGCTTCCTGGCCGGCGCAAGCACCAACCCCTCGCCTGAGGTCTTCGCCTACGCCGCCAGCCAGGTCAAAAAGGC
>CAYSTP010000203.1:0-3532 GCA_964434085.1 uncultured Pirellulales bacterium | reverse complement strand
AAAAAACGCTGCCGGCCGCTCTGGCAAAAAGCCTTCATACGGACCTTGCAGGTCCTTCTGGTGTTTGTTGCATACTTTTTAATCTGCCTTACGCCGCTCCTTGTCGGTAAGCCCGAAATAAACACAGACTACGTACAATGGCTTAGTGACACTGTCCGGGCAGGACATAATAAAGAAGATAATGCCAAGCCCTCATACGACAGAGCAGCTGAATATTATGTTAAAGAACCTAACTCCCTTTTTTCTGTCACCTCTTCCTGGCCGGGTGATATAAATGAATTCCTGTTAAGGGACCTCAGGCAATGGCTGAACGAAAACCAAAAAGCTATGGAGCTGTTCCGTGAAGCTGCCCAAAAACCTTACTTCTGGTTCAATTATAAATCTGTGCAGCCGCCTGACAAAAACGAACCTGCTCCGGCAAGTTATGGATTTATTTCGCCTAAGCTGATTGAGGTTCTCGCTTCTCCATCTTTTACGGAGGACCTTGCCGAATATCGAAGGCTCGCGCGGATGGCAAGAGCCTATATATTACTTGAGGCATACAACGGAGACACCAAACAGGCATTTGAAGATTCTTTCGCCCTCATTAGATTCGGTCAGAGTATGCAAGGCAAAGGCCTGCTTATAGAGCAACTGGTCGGCATTGCTATAGAAGCGTTAGGTCAAAATGCACTGACAGTTCTCTTAATCCGGATTGACCTTCCTGCTGATATGCTCGAATCTGCACAAAAACGAATTGAGCAGGAAGTTATGGATAATCAAACCACCTTTGACTACGAGGCCGAAAAGGCCTTCTGGTATGATATTATTCAAAGGAGCTTTACCAACGAGGGCAACGGCAGAGGAAGGCCGCTGTTACAAGCGCTTCCCTATATAGCAACCAACTGGCACGACGCATTGCGGATGCTTTTCACCTTTGATCTGACGAGCCGAAGAGAATTCGTAGAAGATGTCAATGCGGTCTTTGAACAATCGTCACTCCTTTTGAGAATACCACCGGCCGATTCCCCCGATGAAGTTCTCTTCACAACAGAAACGAAAGACAAGATTCCCCTGATGATTAGACGACTTTTGCCTGCATTTGAGCGGACCTCCCAACTTAGCTGGAGACTGCGAACCAACAGAAGGGGTTTACCAGCGACTTTTGCAGCTTTGAGATTTCGCAAAGAAAACGGCAATTACCCGGACAGCCTCGAGCAACTTGTTTCCGCAGGTTACCTCCAGCAAGTCCCGATAGACCCTTATACCGGCGAACCCTTGCTTTACAGAAAAGACCCCAACGGATTTGTATTATACGGCGTCGGCCCAAACCGTAAAGATGATGGCGGACATATCACCTATTCTAAATTCGGCAGGGTTGAACAATGGCAGAAAGACGGCGATTTTATACTCTGGCCGGTACAGAAATAATCTCATTGAATTTTTTATTCCGTGTACAGCCAAAAATTTTAGAAACAGTTGAAGATGAGTCATAAAGACAAAAACATCGAGCTTAATAGCCTGCCGAAATCTGCAAAGGAATTCATAAGCCTGATAATTAAAAAGATGGGCTATCGCAAAAAGGTCCGTCTTGAGGTCGCTCAGGAACTTACCAATCATTTCGAAGATGAACTGCACAACTGCACCGACGAGCAGCAAAGGCAGCAAAAGGCACAACGGCTGATAGAGCAGTTCGGCGACGCGAAGATGCTCGGCATTCTTCTTCGCCGGGCGAAGAAGCGCTGCCGGCCGCTCTGGCGAACCGCTGTCGCACGGTTCTTCCAAGCTGTCGCAATCTTAATTTTATGTCTCATTATTTACATTGCCTGGTTTTTGAGCGGCAAACCGGCCGTAACGGTGGATTATATCGCTAAGGTCAATCGCCTCGTTCGTCCCGTTGCCGATGAGAGTCTAAATGCGATGCCGCTGTTCGATGAAGCTGTTGCAGCCTGTCCGAATCTCCCGGATAGATATTCTGAAATTTGGAAGAAGTCATACGACGATATGAACGAAACAGAAAAAGAGACTGTTTCCGATATTGTCCGGCGATGCTCAGCAAGTCTGCAATTAATCGAACAGGGTGTACAAAAGCCTTATTGCTGGCCGAAATATACTGCCAAGCCCGACAGTGACGGCTCTTTGATGGCAGTTGTGGTGCCTAATCTTGCAGATTTTCGCAACCTGGGTCGTGTTCTCTGTTTTAGAGCGCAAATCCAGGCTGCCGCAGGACAATACACGCAAGCTTTCACCAGCCTTACTAACTGTTATAGATTCGGAAGGATGACGAAACAGGGTGAAAAAAGCTTTGTAGAACAGCTTTTCGGAATTTATGTCGAAGCTGCGGCTATCAGCAATATGCGTCAGATAATGCATCATTATGAAATAGAGGCCCAACTGCTTGCCCGGTTCCAGCAGGAATTCGAAAAGGCCTGTGACGACGAAGATTTTACACTGAATATTCTTTTGAAAAAATTTTTTATATATGATGAAATTCAGCGGTGCTTTACTGAAGACCGTTTAGGAGGCGGCCATCTGTATCTCAAACGTCTGTTGCGGTTGCAGGAAAATCCTGATATTGCAACTGTGCTGAAGTCTATGTTTACCCAGCCGAACAATGCCCAGACGAAGGAACAGTTAGACATCCTTTACAATTTCATAGAAAAAACATTGAAGATAAGCCCAGCCCAATTACGTGAGCAATCTGAAAAAGACGGAGACTTGAATGAACAGGTCGAAACTAAAATAAAGGGAAATCTTTTTCTGCAAACGTTAATGCCTGCATTCGACTCCATAAACAGACTTTGTTATTGTATTAAAACAGACGTTAAATCGGTCCCTGTGATTACTGCTGCTCTGCGATTCAAGGCAGATATAGGACAATACCCGCAAGACCTGACACAGCTTAAGCAGGCCGGCTATATAAATAAAATACCAATCGACCCGTTCAGTGATAAGCCCCTGGTCTATAGGAAAACCGATGAGGGCTTTATACTGTACAGCGTCGGCCTTGATTATAAGGATGACGGCGGCGTCCTGGGAACAAACAGCGAAGGTCAAAAGACTATATGGGCTGGTGAAGGTGACGCAGTTTTCTGGCCGGTTCAGAAATAAGAGGAGGCAGGTTCAACTGCCGGTATATATAAGATATGATTATGCTGAGCGATGGAGAGCTACGGGGAAATTCTTCTGGTATTGAGTCCGGCTCTCTGGGCCTTGCGAATCCGTCGGCGGTTTCGTTCGGAAGGCTTTTCATAATAGCTCGTCCGCTTCATATCCCTTATCAGGCCTTCCTTTTCACATAGCTTCTTAAAGCGTCTAATCATTTGTTGAACTGATTCACCTGCCCGAGACTTAACTTTCAGCATTGGCAAAACTTCCTTTCAAAAAACTGTCAATTATGTCAATCGCTACTGTAAGCCGTAATCGTCAAAACAGCTATAAACCTGTATTGTAATTGCCTTATTTGGGTTTTGCAAGGACAAAAATGCATCGCCGTCAGGCATTCTGTCATGAGACTTCTCGATACTCGATGCTCGATATTGGATGCTTGATA
>CAYSTP010000202.1:0-3558 GCA_964434085.1 uncultured Pirellulales bacterium | reverse complement strand
AACACACATACCGGCTAATTAAGCTCGGACCCGGCCGGTACGCCAAAGTGGACCCCGAAGATTACGAGCAGCTCAGCAAATACGACTGGCACCTTATGAAATTCAAAAATACCGAGTACGCCGTTCGTATTGAAAACGGCTTCTCCATAATTCATATGCATAGGGAAATAATGAACCCGCCCAAAGGAATGATAGTCCACCATTTGAATCATGACGGCAAGGATAATCGAAAGGAAAATCTCAGAATTGTCACCTACAAGCAGAATGCCGTAAACAACAAACCCAAAGCCGGCAAATGCACATCGAAATACAAAGGAGTTCACTGGCATAAGAGTAGCAAAAAATGGCAAGCTGAGATGCGACACCATCGCAAAAAAATATATCTTGGTAGATTCAACGACGAAATCGAAGCCGCCAGGGCATACGACACCGCCGCCCGCAAATATCATGGCCAATACGCGTATTTGAATTTCCCTGAATAGACCCAAAAAGACCTGCGAAACCTATAGCTCACTTCTTATTCTGCTTTCGAAGTCGCTCTAATGCGAGTAGATGTGCGATTTCTATCGCTACATGCACAGTGCAATAGCAGTATGGTGTTTTGAAGTCTGGCAGATATACTTTTGCAGCTGCTTTACCATAATGGCTTTCCACTTCTAGTTCCACCCATACCCATTTCTCACGATCGCGCTTCCCGTCG
Organism: uncultured Pirellulales bacterium; assembly: GCA_964434085.1. GTDB lineage: Bacteria > Planctomycetota > Phycisphaerae > Sedimentisphaerales > Anaerobacaceae > JBBABK01. Next base: position 2,858 of record CAYSTP010000202.1, on the reverse strand, counting down.
TTCAGAAATGTCATGGTATGGCCATACGCATGTAGTTTATTAGAGAGTCGTGAGACTTCTCTTACGATAGGATTGTGTTCGAAGTCAGATTCCAGTTCGATTACTGTGAGCCAGTCTCCGATAATTTCTGACTGTTGTGCTTGGGATAGCTCATCGAACTCCTCAATACAAAATCCACACTGGACAGGATCGAAACCTACGCTGATACGTTTGTTGGTAGATCGTAGCGACATCACCTCACCAATGAGTCCATCGGCAATTGTGAGACGCACAGCGTCAGAAAGCCCACGGAACTCTTCTGAACCAAGGACCAGATAAGGAAAGCAGAAAGCATGTGCAACTCGAAGCTTCAACTCAATGAACGCTCGACGCCCCTTTTTACCGGGTGTACCATTACGGAGGTGATAGGTATCGCCAACATTGAAACCCTCCTGCAAACCGTCGAACTCAATGCAAACAAGAGGCACGTCTTTCTTATCGCACACTGTAAAGTCGATACTGGTCTTCTTCAGTTGCTCGTACTCCTCTTCTGATAGTTTGAACGTTTCAAATGAGTCATCATTCAAATCAGTCTTAGGAGCTATAACGCTTAGAAACGGAAGGTTGGGATAGATGTGATAGTGTTTTCCCCAAGTCTCATTGAGTTTTTGGAAGCATTTCCTCTCCATGCGACTACCAAACACTGTTTTGCGAACGCCCATTGTCTTTAGCCTTCTCATCAATTTCAATTACACGATATTAAACACAACACCAATCGCATACCTCTAGCATATATGCAGTCTACACATGACAAAACTTTTCAGCAATACCGTCTTGCAAAATATGTCTTTTTTCATACACTATTTGCCTACGGCGAAGAAAAAAGCGGAAAAGAAGGCAAAGACTACGGGGAAACCCTCATCGCTGGTCGATACGCGTATTTGAATTTTCCCGATTGACCGATTATGTTTTTGTCATTCCCGCGCAAGTGGGAATCCATTTTTAACTCTTCGGCCTGCCGAGGGAGGGGTACATCATTAAAACAAGAATCCACGGCCAAGAAATACAACAAAACATAATTTCCCTTGCCTTTCACCAGATAAACTATAGTAATAATGGAATGTGGGATGCAATAAACTTAATCATAAATCAATACATTAATACAGGACGTCGTGACCATATCATACCCCAGCAAATGATTAAGCGGTTCGCAGATAACAATGGGAATCTCTGGGAGCTTATTAAACCTGAGCTTAAAATAGGTACTCGCCCCAAAAAACCTAGAGGTATTCTATTTCGTGAAGATTATTACAAAGATGAAGTCGGTGACTTGGATGAGGAATTTTTAAAACCTATAGAGAATCGCTTTCAGAGATACTATCCAAAATTGGCAGATGAACCATGGAGCGAAAAAACATATTCTGCTGAAATCGGTTCCGCCTTTATTGATTGGGTGGCGTCATTAATGTGTCGTACGCAGATGTTAGTGACTATGACACGAAATGCAATAAATAAAGACTGTCCTCCTATGTTTAAAATCCTCAACATACTAACACCTAAAGCAATCGACAATTTATTTAGAACTATCTGGTTTTGTGAGCATCAGGATTTCTTAACTCGTCGAGATTTCAAATGGAAATGTTTGAACATAACCACAGACAAAAATATTGTTATCACAGATAACCCTATAATTCTATCTAAGTAGAAACGCAAAAAGATTCGTTTGAATGATGTCCAATTGGCGATATTCCTTACAAGGCAGCGAAATTACGAAAAGGAGTTCGCCATGGGACGCGGAATAAAGCTTACACCTGAACAATGGGACGAATTGGACAATTTACGCTTAAGGACACCGTCAGCAGACGTGTTCCGCAACTGCTTAATCATCCTGATGTCGGATTCGAGCGATACAATTGCAGTCATAGCCAGGCATCTCGGATGCGGGACGGACACGGTAATAAGAGTCAGGCGGTTATATCGCAATGGCGGCGTAAATGCGTTGTATCCGATAAAGCCGCCCGGTCGTCCCTGTCGAGCTACGCCGGAATTTCTTCGGCAGATGAGACAGGCGGTGCAAACCAATCCTCTCAAGCTTGGATATGGTTTTTCAACGTGGTCAGCGGTGCGATTAGCAGAGCATTTGGCAAAGGTCACGGGTGTTCGTTTCAGCGACGACCAGATACGCAGATTGTTGCATCGGCAGGGATTTTCGTTTCATCGTCCCAAGCACACGCTCAAGGGCAAAAGGGACGAATCAGAATACCAGAAGGCCAAAAAACGCCTTTCTCGCCTGAAAAAAAAGCGATGAAAACCGATGCCAAAGAGGCCTTGGTATTTCAAGATGAGTTGGAGATTCATCGCCATCCCACGCTCACACGGATGTGGGGGCTCAAGGGTATACAGCCCGAAGTTCCATCGCCCGGAGAAAACGAGAAAAAGGTGGTGTATGGAGGCGTGGATTATGCGACGGGCCGAATAACCTACATGGTCGCTGCAACCAAGAGCGGATATAATTTTATGGCTTTCCTGACAGTATTGCTCAAGTCGTATGCGGGACGCAAAATCCGGCTGGTATGTGACAACGGAAGATTTCACCACACGCGGGCGGTTCGGGAATGGTTGAGGGCCAACAGAGGTCTTGTTGAGATATTCTGGCTGCCGCCTTACTGTCCCAGCTTGAATCTTATCGAACGGCTGTGGGGACATCTTAAAAGGACCGTGCTGGCGAATGTGTTGTTTGAAACGATGAATGATTTGGTTGCTGCGTTTTGTCGTGGGGTCGGCCGAGTCAATGGCCGACGAAATAAAATGGGTTTCATCTTTGACCACGACGATGTAAACGTAAAGGCCGCCTGAAATATTTATGCGTTTCTACTTAG
>CAYSTP010000201.1:0-3600 GCA_964434085.1 uncultured Pirellulales bacterium | reverse complement strand
ATAGAGCAGATATGCTCGAAATACGATATGCCGAAGAAATATCTCGAGCTATTGTTTATGATATTCCGGCGCAGTCGCTATATCAAGACCAAAAGGGGCAAAAGCGGAGGCTACAAGCTGGGCCGTCCCGCTTCAAAAATCACGCTGGCGGAGATTGTTCGCCTGATGGACGGGGCTCTTGCGCCGACGGAATCAGTTAGCAAATACTTTTTCTCAGATACACCCCTGGCTCAGGAAAAGAAGGTCCTAAAGGTATTTAAGGAAATCAGGGATTATATCTCGAAAAAGCTGGAGAGCCTGACGCTCGCCGACCTGGTTTGACCCGCCGCCCCGACTCGCGTCGCCAGACGCGGGGGCAGAAAGGAGACGCTTCAAAATGAAACGTATCATAAGTTGTGTGCTGGTTATCAGCTTACTGTTTGCTTCAGGCTGCGGGAAAAAAGACGAGTCTGATTCACAGACCGGCCAGTTGCAGGGGACAATAACATTGTCAGGGGCGTGGGCGCTCTATCCGATGGTGGTCAAGTGGGCTGAGGAGTTCGGCAAAATTAACCCGCAGGTAAGGATAGACGTCGCAGCCGGCGGAGCGGGCAAAGGTATGGCTGATTGCCTGGCGAAAGTCGTGGACATCGGTATGGTCTCGCGCGAGATTTGTCCCGCTGAAATAGAAAAAGGGGCATGGTGGGTTTCCGTAACAAAGGATGCCGTCGTCCCCACGGTCAATGCGGATAACCCCGTGCTGAAAGAGCTGCTGAGAAAGGGTGTCACCAAAGAATCCTTTATAGGCGTGTGGATAACAGGTCAGATTTATAGCTGGGGGCAGGTTGTCGGAAATGAAAATACGGATTCAGTTCAAGTCTATACTCGTTCCGACGCCTGTGGAGCAGCCCAAACATGGGCCCAGTTCCTCGACAAGAAACAAGAGGACCTTCTTGGGGTCGGTGTTTACGGCGACCCGGGCCTGGCAGAAGCCGTTAAAAAAGACGCTCTGGGAATCGGATTTAACAATATCAACTACGCTTATGACACAAAGACCAAAAAGCAGATTGACCAAATGAGAGTATTACCCATTGACATTGATGGCAACGGACAGATTGACCCGGACGAAGATTTCTACGGCGACCGGGACCAAATGGTTGAGGCGATAGCGACAGGCAAATACCCGTCGCCACCGGCCAGGCTTCTGCATCTTGTTTGTCAGGGCAGGCCAGAAAGAAAGGTGGTAAGGGAGTTCATCAAATGGATTCTCACCGACGGCCAGCAATACGTGGGCGAATCCGGGTACATCAATCTGAGTCAGGAAAAGATTCAACAAGAGCTCGAGAAATTAAGTGGTAATTAAAAATCTCCACTCTCTGTTCTTGATGTTGGGCATGGGCCTGCGACAATGAATAAAAGGTTGCTAAAAGACAGATTTGCCGGCAGGTTTATGCTGCTGCTGACGATATTGTCGGGTCTGATTGTGTTTGTCATAGCGATTGGATTGTACCTGAGGTCGAGGCCAATCTTAGGGATTAAACCGCTAAGTGAACTGTTGTTTTCGAGCTCCTGGCACCCCTTAAAAAAAGAATTCGGGTTCTTCCCGTTTATCATGGGCTCGGTCTGGGTAACCGGCGTGGCTGTTGTTATTGCAGTACCTCTTTGTCTTCTGACTGCGATATATCTTTCCGAGTACGCCCCGCGATTCGTGAGGGAATGGACCAAGCCGCTTATCGACCTGCTGGCAGGGATACCTTCGGTTGTCTATGGGGTATGGGGCGTCCTGGTAATAGTTCCGCTGATAAGGAATTATATCGCGCCGGCGTTCGGAAGTTTTTCGAGCGGCTACAGCGTGCTCGCAGGCGGAATCGTTCTTGCGATAATGGTCTTTCCCATAATCATTCATGTTTCTTTAGAGGTCTTCAGAACGGTGCCCTATGAAATTAGAGAAGCATCACTGTCTTTGGGCGCTACCAGGTGGCAGACGATAAAGCATGTTGTCGTGCGCAAGGCTATGCCCGGCATTATCGCCGCAGTCGTGTTAGGACTGTCGCGGGCCTTCGGTGAAACGATGGCGGTCCTTATGGTGGCCGGAAACGTCGCTAAGGCCCCGACTTCGGTGCTCGACCCTGCGTATCCGCTGCCCGCACTTATCGCCAATAATTACGGAGAAATGCTCTCTGTGCCGTTATACGACTCGGCCTTGCTGCTGGCCTGTTTCATTTTATTGCTGGTAGTATTGTTTTTCAATATTATCGCCAGGCTTGTATTAATCAGAGTGGAAAGAGCAATACAATAGAATGGATAGAAGAAAAATAGAAGAAAACCTGTTCAAGGCTTTGATGATTGCTTCAACGCTCGTTATCCTGTTGAGTCTTGTGCTGATATTGGCCACGGTTATCATCAAGGGTCTGCCTGCTATGGACCTTGCGATGGTCACTCAATCTCCCAAAGGCGGATTCTATCTCGGCAAAGAAGGCGGAATACTTAACGCCATCGTCGGCTCTTTGTATCTGGCGACCGGTGCAACATTACTGGCAATTCTTATTAGTCTGCCTGTCGTTCTGTACCTCAACGTATATGCCAAAAAAGGTTCTCGCATAGCGTCTTTCACGCGTTTTTCCTTTGATGTTTTGTGGGGTGTTCCATCGATAGTGTATGGGGCCTTCGGCTTTACGATTATGCTTTTCTTCGGACTTCGGGCTTCGCTCTTAGGCGGCATCATCGCCGTGTCTCTGTTGATACTGCCTATTATGAGCAGAGCAATGGATGAAGTAATAAGAATGATTCCAAAAGAACTTCTGGATGCGTCATATTCTCTGGGAGCAACGAAATTAGAGACCGCCTTGAAGGTTGTGGTACGACAGGCTATGCCCGGTATATTGACGGCTGTGCTGATTGCATTTGGAAGAGGTATAGGAGACGCCGCTTCTGTTATCTTCACTGCGGGCTTTAGTGATTATATTCCCTATTCTCTGTTTCGCCCGGCGGCTACGCTGCCGCTGGCTATCTTCTTTCAGCTTGGAACACCGTTTCCTGAAGTCCAGGAGCGGGCGTACGCCTCGGCATTTATCCTAACAGTCATTATTCTGATAATAAGTATCGTTTCGAGAATACTGGTGAGGCGATTCACGAAACATATTGTCAAATAGGAGCTCTCGATGAATTTTAATACTCATATAAGCGTGCAAAACCTGAATGTATATTATGGAAAACAGCAGGCCCTGAAGGATATAACCATTGACATTCCGGACAAAAAGGTAATTGCCATTATAGGCCCGTCGGGCTGCGGCAAGACCACGCTGTTAAAATCGTTTAACCGCCTGATTGATTCGGTGGAAGGCGTCAGAGTTTCAGGCAAAGTTTTTGTTGATGGAGAAAACATTTTCGACCCTCGTACTGAAGTTACCCATATCAGAAAAAAGATGGGGCTCCTCGCCCAGAATCCATATCCCTTACCCATGTCGATTTTCGATAACGTTGCTTACGGCCCGAGAATACACGGGATAAAGGACAAGAAAAAGCTGAGCCGGATAGTCGAAGAGTATCTTAAAGAGGCGAGTTTGTGGGATGAGGTAAAGGACAGGCTGCACAGCCCGGCATCGAGGATTTCGGTCGGCC
>CAYSTP010000200.1:0-3737 GCA_964434085.1 uncultured Pirellulales bacterium | reverse complement strand
CCCCATTAGGGGCCCCAAGGGCTGTGCTCTCTGTGGCTATCTTAATTCACCACAAAAAGAAAAGTTGCAAGAGGAATTTCGTATTGTAGTATTAGGCGGATGATGACAAACGAACATAAACTTTCGCGAGTTTGGGTATATTTTCTTGCGACCCGGCCTGCGTTCCTGACGGCAAGCGCGGCGCCGGTATTGGTCGGCTCGGCTCTGGGTTTCGCAGCGGCCGGTACTTTTTCCGTTTCTCTTTTCCTCTTGGCCTTGTTTGCGACGGTGCTGCTCCACAGCGGCTCCAATGTCGCCAACGATTATTACGACCACATTTCAGGTAACGACCTCGCCAATAAAAACCCAACGCCGTTTTCCGGCGGCAGCAGATTTATCCAGGACGGCATCATATCCCCCAAAGCAACACTGCTGGAATCTATTATCCTGTTTGCGGCAGGGGGGGCGCTGGGTATTGTCATACTCATATTGACCCGCAGTCTTTTCATTTTAATACTCGGTCTTGCAGGCCTGCTCGGTGGGTTTTTCTATACGGCCAGGCCGGTGAAACTCTGCTACAGGACCTTAGGCGAGATAACGATAGCCATTTTATTTGGCATCCTGCCCGTCTGCGGCGCGTATTATCTGCAGGCCGACCGATTTGATTATCACGTTGTGCCCGCCGCCCTTATCATGGCCTTGCTCATATTTCTGATAATACTTATCAACGAATTTCCCGACATTGGCCCCGACGCCTCTGTAGGTAAAAAGACTCTCGTTGTTCGCTTTGGCGTGGCGCCCTGCGCCGCTTTATATCGTACTGCATTGGTCTTTACATATCTAATCTCTACAGCTTCGCTGTTTCTCGACAGGGTTATGTTATATGCAGCCGTTGCCTACTTGCTGGCGCTCCCTCTTGGAATCAACGTTTTCAGGCTCGCCAGCACAGCTCAATTGACCCAGCCGAAAGAGTTTCGCGTAAACGCCCGCACCGTCCAGCTTCATATGGTAGGGGCCCTGGCCTTGGCGTTCGGTTTTGTCGTTTATGGATTGCTGAGACGCGGCTCCTGAGAAACCCGTTGACCGGCAGGCTGGGCCTTCTTAAACTCTGGTGCAAATGGCCAGGAGACTAATAATAAACGCTGACGATTTCGGCTGTTCGCCGCAGGTGAACGAGGCCGTCGAACGCGCACACACAAAAGGCGTGCTTACCAGCGCGACATTGATGACCAATATGGCTGATTTTGCCGATGCTGTTGCTGTCGCCAAAAGGCTGCCTCGCCTCGGTGTCGGGGTTCACCTAAACCTGTTCAAATCAAAGCCGGTCTCGGACGATTCGCGCGTTCAGCCGTTGCTCGACTCAGACGGCAGCTTCAGATACTCGCTTCGGACGTTAGCTTTCCTGTCGATGTTCTCTCACGGGATTCGCAAGGCAATCAAAATCGAAATGGCGGCCCAGATACAGCGATTCATCGACAGCGGTCTGCATCCGACGCATCTCGATTCACACAAGCACATCCATTTTTTCCCTGCCGTTTACCCAATAGTATGTTCCCTTGCCCGGCTGTTCAAAATATCTGCTGTTCGCTGCTGCCGGGAGCCTGCCGCCCTTTCAAATGTGCCCTGGCCGATGTCTACGCCCGAGGGAAAACAGGGAGCAAAACAATTGCGAAAGATGGCGGGATTCAATCGCCTTTATGACAGTGAACTGTTCAAGACGGGAATGACTTACGGCCTTACTCATATCGGAAGAATAGACACAAACTTCTTCAAAGCCGTGAGTCTTTACACCACCGCCCAAATAGCGGAGTTGATGACGCATCCGGCTACCAGTGATGATTCAGCCGATTCGGGCAAACTATTCAAGCTGAACCGCAAAGCCGAGTTCGAGGCCCTTTGTGATGAAAGGACCAAAAAGTATCTGCACGACGCCGGCATCGAGCTGATACACTACGGCCAGCTTTCGGTTTGACCCCATTTTTTCATTAACCGCAGAGACCGCTGAGTACGCAGAGAAAAGAAATGATGTAATTTTCAATCGGTTAAATAAAATCTGCGATGAGCTCTGCGGTCTTTGCGTGCTTAGCGGTGAATTATCCGGGTTAATCGAGCAGAATCTCGTCGGATTTGTGCCTGACCATTTGGTCGATTTTATCGGTGTGCTCTTTGGTAACCTCGTCGATTTGCTTCTTGCCTTTTTCGAGGTCGTCCTCGGTGATGATTTTTTCTTTCTGCTGGGTCTCTAAATGCTTGTTTGTATCACGGCGGATATTGCGGATGCTGACTTTGCTCTGTTCGCCGAGCTGCTTAGCGTGTGCGACGAGATGTTCACGACGCTCCTCACTCAGCGGAGGGATGTGCAGACGAATTATCTTGCCGTCGATAATTGGTGCAATGCTCAGGTCGCTGGTCTTGATGGCCTTTTCAATGTCTTTAATAGAAGCGGGGTCGAAGGGCTTTATGATAATCGTGTCGGCCTGCGGCGCAGCAAGGGTAGCAAGCTGCTTTAATGGAGTAGGTGTGCCGTAGTATTCGACCTTGAGGTTTTCGACCAGGCCGGTCGAGGCCCTTCCGGTTCGCAGTCCTCTAAGCTCATCGTGCAGTACATCGACCGCCTTTTTCATCTTGCTGGTACTATCGTCTAAGATTTGCTTTACCGGCATAAGTTCTCTCCAAACTTCGCCACAGAGTTTTTTAATAAGCCACAGAGGTCACAGAGAAAATAAATTAACAACAGTATTAATCTGTGTGAATCCGTGTCCAATATCAACAGTGTAAATCCGTGTCTTTTTCATTATGATTAGAGGTTCTTAATTAATGAGCGTGCCGACCTTTTCGCCGCAGATGGCCCGCGTGATATTGTCGGCCTTGAAGACATTGAGCACCATAATCGGGATGTTATTGTCCCTGCAAAGCGAAATTGCCGAATGGTCCATTACCCGCAGATTCTTTTCGAGGACTTCGGCGTATGATAACTTCTCAAAGAGCCTGGCGTTGGGGTTTTTGTGCGGGTCCTCACTATAAACGCCGTCAACGTTGGTCGCTTTTATCAGCAGATTCGCATCGAGCTCCGATGCCCTCAATGCCGCACAGGTGTCGGTAGTAAAGAATGGATTGCCGGTGCCGCCGGCGAGTATGACGACCCGGCCGTGCTCCAGATGACGCAGGGCCCGCAGACGAATGAACTTTTCGCAGATGGCCGATACCTCTATGGCGCTGCATACCCGCGTGGATTGGCCGAGCTTTTCCAGCGTCTCCTGCAGGGCGCAGGCGTTGATAATAGTGGCGAGCATGCCCATATAATCGGCTGTGTTTCGCGGTATGCCGCTTTTTTCGGCGAACATTTTGCCGCGGATATAGTTGCCGGCCCCGTTTACCACGGCCACCTGTGCGCCGAGGGCGCGCATCTTGCGTATGGTCTGGGCTATCGAATTGACCGGCTCGCCGTCGATACCGAAGCCGCCGGGCTTGCAGAAGCTCTCGCCGCTTATTTTCAGCAGGACCCGGTTGTACTTGCTCTGGGCCATTATGTATCTCCCGTGTGCCGGTATTATTCTCGGCCGTGACAGGACTGTCAAGGCAAAAAAACAAGGACAAGACTAACGACGAATATAACCACAGATACCTATGGCACAAGTTGACACAGATTTGCACAGATTAAAAATTAACCACGAATTGACACGAATTAACACCGGTTATTTTCACCGCAGAGGAAACGCCGTTAAATAGTCAATTTTCAATAGTAAATATTCAATCAA
>CAYSTP010000199.1:0-3741 GCA_964434085.1 uncultured Pirellulales bacterium | reverse complement strand
TTTACTTGACCGCTGCCGCGTTATACTGCTATAATCAACCTCTTTATAAAAATCAGGGGCACTATGGATGGTGATAAAGTCTTACGGAGATAATAGTTATATAGCAGGCAATAATCGGCAGTTTTAACCTTCAGTAACGTTCAAAGGAGATTGTTATGGCAGAACAACAACAAGCAATCAGCTCCCTGATGACCGAAAGTCGCACATTTCCACCGCCGCAGAGCATAAAGGCCAATGCCTATGTCAACAGCATGGAACAGTACCAGAAGATGTGGGCCCAATCGATTAACGACCCCGACGCCTTCTGGCTGGAGCAGGCAAAGAGCTTGACCTGGTTTAAAAAGCCCACCAAGAGCCTCGAATACACCTGGGACACCAGGGCCCGCAAAATTGAGCACACATGGTTCGCCGACGGTCAGCTAAACGTCTGCTATAACTGTCTCGACAGGCACCTCGGCACCCCTATCGCCAAAAAGACCGCCCTTATCTGGCAAGGCGAGGACGATGACAAGGTGCGTAAATTCACCTACGAGCAACTCTACAAGGAAGTCTGTAAATTCGCCAACGTCCTGAAATCCAAAGGCATCAAAAAGGGTGACCGCGTAGCTATCTATATGCCGATGGTCCCTGAGCTGCCGATTGCCATGCTGGCCTGTGCCCGCATCGGGGCGATCCACTCGGTTATCTTCGGCGGCTTCAGCGCCGATGCCATTATGGACCGTATCAACGATTCCGACTGCAGGATGCTGATTACAACGAACGTCTCATTGCGCGCCGGCAAGCACATCAAACTCAAGGACATTGCCGATACAGCACTCGAAAAAACACCGACCATTGAGAACGTCATCGTCGTCAAGGTTAATGATGAGCCTTGCAACATGAAGGCCTCTCGCGACCACTGGTATCATGACGAAATGGCCGGGGCTTCTGAAAAGTGCGACTGTGAGGTGATGGATGCCGACGACCCGCTGTATATTCTTTATACTTCCGGTTCGACCGGTAAGCCCAAGGGCGTGGTTCACACAACCGCCGGCTATCTGATACACATCACCTTAAGTCACAAAGTCATATTCAATGTTCATGACGACGACATTTATTGGTGTACCGCTGATATCGGCTGGGTCACCGGCCACAGCTATATCGTCTATGGCCCATTGGCCAATGGCGCTACTTCACTGATGTTTGAGGGCGTACCTACATATCCTGATGCAGGCCGATTCTGGCAGATTTGCGACAAGTTCGGTGTGACGGTTTTCTATACCGCACCTACCGCCATTCGTGCCCTGATGAGATTAGGCGATGACTGGCCGGCCAAATACAAGCTCGACACCCTGCGTGTCCTCGGCACGGTCGGTGAGCCCATCAACCCCGAGGCCTGGATTTGGTATTATGAACATATTGGACATAAAAATTGCCCTATAGTTGATACCTGGTGGCAGACTGAAACGGGTGCCATCCTGATTACGCCTCTGCCCGGTGCTCATACGCTTAAGCCCGGCAGTGCCTCCAGGGCCTTCTTCGGTGTTGACCCCGTGGTGCTGCGGGACGACGGGACCGAATGCGATGCTAACGAAGGCGGCAAACTCTGCATCCGTAAGCCCTGGCCCGGTATGATGCGCACGATGTGGGGCGACCACGAAAGGTTCATCGATACGTACTTCACGACGTATGATGATATCTACTTTGCCGGCGACGGCTGCCGGGTTGACCAGGACGGCGACTACTGGCTGATGGGCCGAATCGACGACGTGGTCAATGTGTCCGGTCACCGTATCGGTACGGCAGAAGTAGAAAGCGCCTTAGTCAGCCATGACAAGGTCGCCGAGGCGGCGGTCGTACCGATGCCGCACGAAATCAAAGGCCAGGCCTTGTATGCCTTTGTGACATTAGTTGAAGGCGTAGAAGAGACAGAAGAGCTTAAAAAAGAACTGATTAAGCACGTTCGCAAAGAGATTGGCGCAATTGCGGCGCCGGAACGCATCCAGTTCGCACCGGCCCTGCCGAAGACACGCTCAGGCAAGATTATGCGGCGAATCCTTCGCAAAATCGCCGAGAACGCAACAGATAATCTCGGCGATATTACTACCCTTGCCGACCCGCACGTGGTTGAAATGCTTGTTAAAGGCCGTAGTCAGTGATATAACTTTGGTAAATTTCAGACCGGGTATGGAATCGACCCGGCGATAATTAAAGTGAAAGGAATCGAATATGCAAAACGAAGCCAATTTGAGAAACGTCGTAGTGAAGGACACGACCGCTAATCCCGCGCCGCTCGGCCTGATGGGATTCGGTATGACTACGGTCCTGCTGAACCTGCACAACGCCGGCCTGTTCAAGCTCGGCACAATGGTCCTGGCTATGGGTATATGCTATGGCGGGATGGCGCAGATTTTCGCGGGTATCTTCGAATGGAAGAAAGGCAATACGTTCGGTACGACGGCGTTTACTTCGTACGGCCTGTTCTGGCTTTCCCTTGTATTTCTTATTATTATGCCCAAGCTCGGCCTGGGCGACGCCCCTGAAGTCAACGCGATGGTGGCGTACTTAACGGCCTGGGGAGTATTTACGTTTGTAATGTTCATCGGCACGTTCAAGCTCAACGGCTATTTGATGTTTATTTTTGGCTCCTTAGCGCTGCTGTTCTTCCTGCTGGCTATTGGTGATTATACCGGCAGCGCCGTTATAAAGAAGCTCGCCGGCTATGAGGGAGTCGTCTGCGGCGCCTCAGCAGTATATACGGCCCTGTATCAGGTACTAAAGGAGTTGTACGCCAAAAAGGCCTGAGTCGTGCCGACGGCGCACTTAAAAGCTAAGCATTAGATTTCCTGTTACAATCACACGGCACGGACAACCCGGGCCGCTTTTTTAAGGATCTTTAACCATAGATTAACACCCGCCAGAAAGGCGAGGTCTCGCCAAAGGCGGACAGATTTTCACTGGTTAAAAAATAATTTACGAATTGACACGAAAATAGTCTGTCTGTTTAAGCATTTGAACGGTACAATGTTGCGTTAAGACCGGAAGAGAATCACACTTTTGTCCGTCAACATTGCCGTCGAGCAGACGCCTTTACGGATTTAAATGAACATTTTGACATTATTGTTGAATTGAAGGCATAGCCAAGCGTTTAATATGGGAAACGTCAGCTAACAGATCCTACCGAAGGTTAGATTACAGGAAGGAATTAAGTTATGATTGCCAGGATTTTTTGGGGAGCGGTGATTGGAGGGGCAATCGGTAGTGTCCTGGGTTATTTCGGCAAGTGTTCCTCCGGCAGTTGTCCACTGACGGCAAATCCGTACCGTGGGGCGATCTATGGTGCTGTGATAGGAGCCATATTGGTATCGGTGTTTTTACGAACACCAGAAGAGGCAGGGGAAAGCTCCAACATTGTTCACATCGAGAACGATGCTGATTTTAAAACCCGAGTCCTTGATGCGAATGGGATTTACCTTGTGGATTTATTCTCTAACCGATGCCCTCCCTGCCGGGTTCTGGCTCCAACGATTTCGTCCCTTGCTGATAAGTATGTTGGCAGAGTTACCGTGTGCAAGGTAGATGTCGACCGACTTGGTGCCGTCGCAGAACAATATGGAGTTATGGCAATACCTACAGTGCTGATTATCAATAACGGCAAGGAGGTAGAGCGTCTGGTGGGGCTGCAATCTGAAACCGAGTATACCACTCTCATAGATAAGTTAATTGACAAGGACAAAGATTAATACTGGAAAAATTTCCTCA
>CAYSTP010000198.1:0-3753 GCA_964434085.1 uncultured Pirellulales bacterium | reverse complement strand
AAACATATGCCCGGGTTTGCGAGTTGTTACTCCGGCTTAAAGGAAATATGTTTGCTCCAGCCATGCATAGTTGCACGGGAGCTTTCTATTCCCATGCCGAAAGCAAAGTGGTAGCCGATGAGTATGGCATCATCATCACAACTTCCCATTGCGAACCGTTGTTGTTTAATAATGCGGCGAAATCGGAATGGGACGGCAAGCGTGATGGAGAATGGAACTATGCCACCAACAAAGATACTATCCTTAAAAAATTGGATGACCGTGTGCGCGAAGCCTCATCCTATGAGAATATCTACACTATTGGCATGCGTGGCATCCACGACGAAGGTATGAGGGGGCATCTTTCCGAGTCGGAAAAGGTGAACATCTTGGCTCAGGTAATATCCGACCAGCGGGAAATCCTCCAAAAGTATTTGCAGAAGTCGATAAGCGACATTCCCCAGATATTTGTTCCTTACAAAGAAACGCTGGATCTTTATAAACTGGGCTTGGAAGTCCCTGACGATGTCACCTTGGTTTGGACGGATGACAACTACGGTTACATCAAACGTTTGAGCAATCCCGAAGAACAGAAACGCAGTGGTGGTTCAGGCGTATATTATCATAGTTCCTATTTAGGGCCGCCGCATGATTATTTATGGCTATGCACAACTCCGCCTGTGCTAATGTATGCAGAGTTGAAAAAGGCATATAATACGGGAGCGGACCAATACTGGCTGCTTAATGTGGGCGACATTAAACCAGCCGAATTGTGTATTCAAACGTTCTTTGACTTTGCTTGGGATGTTGAACGATTTGATTTCACAAGCATCAATCGCCACCAAAGCCAATTTTTGGCAGGCATCTTCGGAGCCAACTATGAAAAGATATTCCAAGATATTCTTGATGCGTATTATCGGCTTGCGTGGAGCCGTAAGCCTGAATTCATGGGGTGGGAACGCGAATGGGATGCCATGGAATTCAGGGAAATATCCAATACTGAATATTCATTCCAAAACTATAACGACGCCCAGCAGCGCCTGGCTGATTATCAACGGATTTCCGATTTGGCTGATGAAATTCTCCATGAATTGCCCGAAAATTACCGCCCGGCATTTTTCGAGATGGTGGGCTACCCTGTTATGGGTTCTTATCAGATGAACCGAAAATTCCTCCTGGCCCAACTCAGTAACGAACAGGCAAAAGAAAATAATTTCGCTTCCGTCAACTGGGCGGCAGAGCAAGCCAAAGCTGCTTATGATGAAATTAACCGCCTGACCGAGACATACAACACAATGCTTAACGGGAAATGGAGCGGCATGATGAAGCTTGCTCCCGGGTGGTGTGCCAAATATCAGAATATGCCTAAGGTAGTTCGGACCGAAGGGGCTGGCAACACACCCGTCGATTTAGCTCCTCAGAAAAGCAAAAACCAATTAGAAGGTTGCACGGTCATTGACTTGAGAAAATTCAAGAATAAAGTTGCCAAAAATGGTCACACCCTTCGCCTTATCGGAGGCATCGGCTACGATTGGAATGCCATTCAATTAGGCCAAGCCACTGAACAAGCAGTAGATCCGAAAGACCTCAATGGGTCCCGCTTCGAATACGAATTCTCGGGAGTGAATGCCGATTCTGTCACCGTGTATGTTTATACTGTGCCTTCCTTCCCGCTCTACAAAGGCAAAAGCACTCAATTTGGTATTTCGGTAGACGGACAGCCGGCATTCATCGCTAAAAATGAACCCAAAGAGTTTTCCAAGGCCTGGAAAGACCAGGTGCTTCAGAATGGTGCCGTTGCAGTGGCCAAATTTCCCGTAAAACAGGCCGCCAGAAAACACACCCTTACTTTAACTTGCGGTGACCCCGGTATCATTATCCAGCGCATTGTCATCGATTGGGGTGGTTTGAAGGACACTTATGTTGGTCCTAGCGCGGCTTTACGAAAATCAGGTATGATTTATGCGGCGGATGAGCTTGATTCATCCAAGACATTGGCTCCGGGAGTGAATCCAATTTTCAGGGATGCATTTACCTCTGACCCTGCTCCATTGGTTGTTGGGGATACGCTCTATGTCTATACTGGATCCGACATCAGGGATGAAAACGACCAATGGGTTATGCCTTGTTGGCGGCTCTATTCCACAAAAGATATGATTAACTGGAACTCGCATGGCGTCATCCTGAAGCCTACAGACTTTGAGTGGGGCTTGAGAGATGCATGGGCTGGCCAGGCTGTCGAAAAAGACGGCAAATACTATTACTACGTGACTTTGCAGAGAGAAAGTCCACGCCAGAGATGCATCGGTGTAGCTGTTTCAGGCAGCCCGACCGGGCCGTTTGTCGACGCCAAGGGCGAGCCTCTTATCACCGATCAAATGACGCCGAGTCCCAATGCCTGGGACGACATTGATCCCACTGTGTTATTTGATGAAGAAGGCACAGCCTGGATGGCTTGGGGAAATCCCAACTGCTATATGGTAAAACTTAAGCCCAACATGATTGAAATCGATGGCCCAATCATGACGATACCCCTGCCGAACTACACGGAAGGACCATGGTTTCATAAGCATAACGGCATTTATTATTTGATTTATTCAGGTTTCGCATGGCAGTGGACCGGTAAAAAAACCTGTTATGCGACCTCAGACAAAATCACGGGTCCGTGGACATATCGCGGAGTTCTTGCGGAAACCATGAAGCCCAGTCCATCCATGCATGTAGGCGTTATCGATTTTAAAGGCAAGTCCTACTACTTTTCCCATAATGCTGACCTTGTCCTGAACGGAGTAAAGGGTCGCAATAACCTTCGTTCTGTTTTTGTAGATTATCTTTATTATCTGCCCGATGGCTCATTGAGGACAGCACCCAGCGCGGAAGGTGTCACCGTTCCAATGCGGGATGTTCCGCCGCCGCCACCCTTTCCAGAGCCTGTCAAGAACAAATCCGACGAAGGAGTGATTGTGACCCAGAATGCGGGCTTTGCGCCGCAAGCCTGGTCGGGCGAGCCAATGATCGCAACGGTTGACAATCCATACTACAAGGCGACCTATTGCGGATCTTTCAATGCCAATCGGAACTGTGAATTTATGGGGCAGACATTTCAAGTTCATGAAGACTTCACGCTGGACCGCATAAGCATTTATGGCGGCGACGGTTTAGGCTATGACGACGAAAACACTGTTGTGTTAGGTCTGTATGATATGGGGTCGGTTTCCGAGCAGGTGAACAATAGGTCTTATACTGTAACTGAGAATCTCTTTAATTCCGGCAGAGGCTTGAAAATCGCCTACGAGGTACAAGCTGCCGGACTGATTCATTTCGATTTGAAAAAAAGCAACCAGGTAAAACTGAAGGCGGGGCACAGGTATGCATTTGAGTTGAAGGGAAAGAAGGGATATCTTTCAATGGGATGGCGCCGGACCAGGTCAGACATATTCAATAAAGGTGCTGCATATAACAACCGTTCAATCATTACGCAGCGCGGAAATGCCACTGTAGATTATGCAATGGCGCTTTACGGCGTCAACTCGCCAAAGAATTAGAAATTATTTAATAAACAAAATGAGTACAATTCTACTATGAAAACAAAAATATTTTTGATCGCACTTACTCTAAGCCTATTTATCACAGGAATAACTGATAAAATCTCAGCTCAGACTCAAAAGCAAGATTTTCAGCCCAACTTTGCATCGTTGGAGAAGTCGAATCCTGTCCCTGAGTGGTTCAAAGACGCCAAGTTTGGTATATATTTCCACTGGGGAGTTTACTCTG
>CAYSTP010000197.1:0-3756 GCA_964434085.1 uncultured Pirellulales bacterium | reverse complement strand
TGTATACAGTGTGCCCGCCGGCGTCTACGAGGGCCGTAATATCCCAGGCCTGGGTGAGTGGATCATGAACACCGCCAAGATCCCAGTCGCCGAATACCGCAAGTACGCCAATCAGTTCAACCCAGTGAAATACGATCCCAATGCATGGGTCCAATTGGCCAAAGATGCAGGGATGAAGTACATCGTCATCACGTCCAAGCACCACGATGGTTTTGCCCTTTTCGACTCCGCCGTGACAGACTGGGACGTGGTCGATGCGACGCCCTACGGCAAAGACATCCTCAAGCCACTGGCGGAGGCCTGCCGCAAGCACGGCATCGTGTTGGGATTCTACTATTCGCAGGCCCAGGATTGGAACCATCCCGGTGGGGCCGCCGCCGGCGGACATTGGGACACGGCACAGGATGGCTCCATAGATGAATACATTCGCAATATCGCAGTGCCGCAAGTAAAGAAGATTCTATCCAACTACGGCAAGCTCGGAGTTCTGTGGTGGGATACACCGGAAAACATGAACAGAGAGCGGGCGGACATGCTGCTGCCTTTGCTTTCGCTGCAGCCCGGAATCATCACCAATAACCGTCTTGGCGGCGGCTATCGAGGCGACACCGAGACTCCCGAGGGTTTCATTCCCGCTACCGGTTACCCCGGTGGCCGCGATTGGGAAACCTGCATGACCATCAACAATACATGGGGTTACAAGTCCACCGACACCAATTTCAAATCGACCGAAACGCTTTTGCGCAACCTCATCGACATCGCTAGTAAGGGCGGCAATTACCTCCTGAACGTCGGCCCGACTGCCGAAGGCCTGATTCCTCAACCGGAAATCGACCGCCTGCTCGAAATGGGCAAGTGGCTGAAGGTCAACGGCGAAGCCATCTACGCCACCGGGCCTAATCCCTTCCCACGTGCCCCGGCAGCCGCCCCGGCACAGGAACCGGAAGGGGGACGGAGACGCGGCCGTGGTCGCGCACCCGTAGTGTGGGATTGGCGTGCGACGACAAAGCTCAAACCCGACGGCTCGGGTAAGATTTACCTTCACATCTTCCAATGGCCTGCGGACGGCCAGTTTACGGTGACCTCGTCCTACAAAGCCCAACTTGTGAAGGCATACCTTCTTGCAGACCCCAAGACGGTACTTGACGGCAGCGTGACGACCGAGGGCGACCAGACCACCTTCGCAATTAAACTCCCTGCTGTGGCACCGGACCCTATTGCGTCGGTGGTGTGCCTGGAAGTCAAGCCCTGAAATAGTCCTCATTTAGATGGAATTATATCCTTTAAAAGGCCTTCATCATTTCAACGAAGGCTTGATGAAGACCATGAACTTCAAAAAGCTTTATTGAGAATTGCTGATATATCATTTCATCAAAACAGGAGAATTGCTATGATGCATCGTAGAGATGGTCTGTTCCAGCAGACTCCCGACATCTAAAATGATATGCAAAACCATGGTGATTTCGTCCCCTCTCAAGCCAGTAAGAAGGTGAATTCTCCGGTGAGGCGAGACCTTTCTCAATACCCTCGACCATCCGGATACAATCAAAGCGGTATCTGCTCCAGTGACTTGTGAAGCTGACGCAATAAAACATTAAACGCAGGGAAGGATATAATTACTCTAATTTTAATTATAAGTTATCGTAAATATATATTTTGCATATTGAAAAGCTGCATAATGTCCACTATTTTCTGTTCATTTTGCGCCAATTTTTTGGGGTTGAACCAAAGAGTATAATTGCTTTGTAAATTTTGTAAAAAATACTTGTAAAACGGACCTTGCACGGGTATGATAGTGCAAAAGCTGTGATATGGTAAATATCAAATGCAGATAATTTCAACATTTTTTCAAAAGGAGGTTGGCCATGAGCAGGCAAATTATTTTCAAATGTGTCGCCCTTGCAATAGTTTTAAGCTTCATCTCGAGTATTAATATAGCCCAGGCATCGGAGACATCAAATCCTGCTATTTCAATGCAAATCAATGTCGATGATGTCAAGGCAAATGTAAGCCCGATGCTTTATGGACTGATGACAGAGGAAATCAATTTCTGCTATGAAGGCGGGCTATACGGTGAGCTAATTCGTAACCGTATTTTCAAGGAACCGCCGTCACGCCGCAGGAGAAGAGGTCGTGGTCAAGATCAACAGCCGGAGCCTGAACAATCTGCTAATTTGCCGGTTTATTGGGAGCTGGTTCAGACGGGCGGAGGGGTTGGCTCGATGGAACTGGATTTAACACAGCCAATGAATGATGCCGCAACTAACAGCCTGAGACTTGATATTGAAAGTGTAGGTACAAATCAGCGAGTAGGTGTTGCCAACGCTGGATTCTGGGGAATACCAGTTTGGCCAAACACACAATACAGAGCCAGGATTGATGCTAAATCGGGCAATGGTTTTGATGGTCCACTTACTCTCGCTATTGTAAGTAATGACGGCAATACCATATATGCACAAGCACAGATACCTCGGATCACGCCTGACGGTTATAATAAATATGAGGTCATTCTTTCTACTGGAGATGTAGAAGAAACTGCTGATACTACTTTTCAAATCTGGGCTGGTGATACTGGAACAGTCTGGTTTGGCCTGGTATCTTTATTCCCGCCAACATATAATAATCGTCCTAATGGCAATAGGATTGATATAATGAAATTAATGGCAGATATGAAACCTAAATTCCTGAGATTCCCGGGAGGAAACTACCTTGAAGGACAGACAATTGAAACACGTTTCGACTGGAAAAAAACAGTTGGCGATATCTCAGAACGACCAGGTCACATGTGTGATGCATGGGGTTATTGGTCCTCCGATGGTATGGGTTTGCTGGAGTTTCTGGAATGGGCTGAAGATCTTAATATGGAGACTGTAATTGGCATATATGCAGGCTATTCACTACGCCGCGTATGGGTAGAACCCGGCAAGGATTTGGAACCTTATGTGCAGGATGCACTTGATGAAATAGAATATGCAATTGGAGATACAAGCACAACCTGGGGTGCACGCAGAGCACAAGACGGGCATCCTGAGCCATTCAAACTCACCTATGTGGAAATTGGCAACGAGGAATTTGGAGCTCAACAAACTGGATATTATGAGCGTTTCGCACAATTCTATGATGCAATAAAAGCAAAATACCCTCATCTCAAGGTTATTGGAGCCATAGGTTACACTACCAGAGAGCTGCTTCGTACTCCTGATGTCTATGATGATCACTTCTATCGCAATTCAGTAGATATGCAAACAGACACCGCCCATTATGACAATTTCGACCGTAACGGCCCGAAAGTTTTTGTTGGTGAATGGGCTACCCGCGAGGGGAATCCCACACCGAACATGGGCGCGGCTCTCAGTGATGCAGCATGGATGACCGGTATGGAAAGAAATTCCGATGTCGTTGTTCTGGCGGCTTATGCACCATTGTTTGTTAATGTCAATCCCGGAGGGATGCAATGGACGACAGATCTTATTGGTTTCGATACACTTTCGAGTTTTGGTTCAACTTCATATTATGCACAGCAGATGTTCGGAGCCAATCTTGGTAATACTGTAATAGGCTCAACTATTGAAAATATTCCGACAAGGGAAGTGGAAATACGTATCCGACGCCGCAGAGGCGGTCTCGGAGCCGCCGATAGCAACCAGCCCCCAACCAGAACACAACAGGTGCCATCGCTTTTCTATAATGTGACTTATGATACACAAACCGGTACGATTTATGCCAAAGTTGTGAATTGTTCAGATACTGCTTATC
>CAYSTP010000196.1:0-3765 GCA_964434085.1 uncultured Pirellulales bacterium | reverse complement strand
GTACCCTATTTTCTTCCTTGTCTTTGGCGGGAATTAGGGGATAATGCACCGCAGAAGCGAGTTGTCTTTGATGTTATCCAGTGGTACTGTGCCGTAAGGTAGTTGGGCATGCAGTACAATAAAGTTGGAAGGTGCAAGGAGAAATTAGGCGAAGGATCGTGGGGATAGAGGATTACTACAACGATTTTGTGGACACACCAGAGAGTTACCAAGGGACTGGCCCGGATAGCTACTTTCTTGAGGTACAGCAAAAAATTAAGGAGATATATGAGGAGAATAAGCAGAGCGTTTACTACGTTAGGCAGATGCAGTTAAGGTTTGAGAAAAACTACTTTCACTGGATAACATACAATGCGTTGGTCGGTCTAAAGAGTCTTGGATATCTTAAAGACATACCAATCCAAAAGGAGTCGGGTACATCTACGAGGTACTTCATACATAAGTCTAATAGATATCCTATGAGACAAATTCGAAAAATGGAGAAGCTAATTTCGGAATACTCTGATGATATGATTACGCGGAGTTGTGGGCATAGAGCGGAGGATTTGTTCTGTAACGGTCTGGCGTTGAAAGGATTTGTGCCAAAAGCCAAAAAGGTAAGGTCTTATAGAGGCATAGAATGGGAAAAGACCGGGCATGATTTGGACTTCGTGTTCGAGAAGGATGGTGTTGCGTATGGCTGTGAGATTAAGAATACTCTTGGGTACATTCAGAAAGAAGAGTTAGTGACGAAACTGGAGATGTGTAATCATTTGAGAGTAAAGCCTTTATTTATAATGAGATATTCTCCAAAAACTTACAATAGGATGATAATAGATAAGGGTGGATTTGTTATGATATTCGGTTCGCAGATATATGAGTTGAGTCAGATGAATCTTGTTGAGCGTTTAAAGAACGAATTGGAGTTGCCGGTGGACTGTCCAAAGGCGGTTCCTGATGGAATTTTTAAGAGGTTCGTGGATTGGCATGAGAAGAAAAAAGTGTGAATTGGGATCTTAATTCACAAGGCCATGTGCGCAAGTTCTTGTCGGGTAAAGAGTTAGGAAATACGTCTATGAATACTATAATGTCTAGCAAGGTGGGGATGGAGAGATAGGTTTTTGATGCTATGTTGTGGTCAGTTTTTGGTAACCGGGGGTCTATTTTACCCATATGGGAAGTGAAATAAAATTGGCGGGACAGTATACAAAGACGCCCCACAGGAGCAGGGCGTTTTTTCAGGTTTAATTAGTTGGTGGTTAGAAGTCCTTAGTAAACCGGCTGGATGGTCATACCTTTTTCGATTTTGTCGCCGCCTTCGAGGGCCTTGCAATATGCGATTTTTTCCTTGACCTCGGTAACTTCGAGAACGCCGACTTTCGTCATTTCCACATCGAGGACTTCGCCCGTGTCCTCGTCAACGAGCTCTTCGACAGAGCCGACGCTGAATTTCTGGCCGACGCTTACTCCTTCGCGCTCGCCTCGATTGATAATTATTTTGTCGTCTTTTACCAATACGATACTGCCTTCCCACGGGATACTATCAAGCTGTTTGATAAGGAAATCGACACCCTGACCAACTGCGTCCTCACAGGCCTTGCCGACGTTGTCAACCTTGTGTCCTGATAAGCCGCCGGTTAATCCGCCCAGTCCCCCGCCGAAGTATCCTATCCTGCCGGCTTTTCGGTCGGATTTTCCAACGACGTCCGTCGAAGCCTTGACCTGTCCGGTTTCCGAATCGACAAGATAAATAGTGATGTTGATTTCTGCGCGGTCTTTTGCACCGCCCAACTGGATACCGCGGATATTTATTCCGCCTTCTCCGCCGGTAGTGGTGTTCTGGACGTGTGTAACAGCGCCTTTAACGAGCAGTTGTGCAGGTGTCATGCGTCCTATCTTGGGGGTCTTTTTACCTTTGGCGGTGCGTCCGCTTTCGCCGAAGTCCTGCTCGGCCATCGCCTCCTGGCGCATCTCAGGGTCACCGAGAACGATGAACCAGCCGGAATCCTGCAGGGCGTTTGTCATAATTTCTGTAAAGCCGTCGCCGATGTCCCATTGGCCGCGCCAGCCGGCCTTGTTTTCAAAATTCGAGACCGTAATCGAATATCGCAGGTTGCCTTCGGGCCTGTCCCTCGTAGGTTGGATATCGTCGATTACCATTGCTACCGGATAATCTTTGCCGCCGATATAATAGACGGTCCCCGAAACGCCGACGGCCCGGTCTTCCTGGCATGTTTTTTCAAGCTGCTCGCCGGTTCCATAATTCTGGTACATCCGGATAACCAGCGAGTCTTTAGGAAGGTAGGCGTTGAATTTTTCCTTTGTTTTACCCGGCCGATACAGCTTGACCGCCGTGTATTTGTCGGCGGTGATGCCCTTGTCGTCGAGTTCGAACGAGCCGCTGTCGAGCTCTCCGAGGCCGGCCTTGAGCACTATAGCTTTGCCGCTGATTTGTTCTTTGGCGTTTTTAAGCTCTTTAAACTCAAGCTGGTCGCAGGATTGTGCGAGCAGCGCAGACGAACAAACCCAGAGGACAGCTAATACGAGCGGGGATAATCGAATCCTTTCCATTTGGCATCTCCTTATAAATTGTCAGGTAGCGGCGGATATTGCTTACTGGGATAACATTTTTGATGATGTTCCGGTAAAAAGCAAGGGAAATCGCGGCCGTATAAAATCCCCGCTAATCCGCCTCTGTTGTTTTTATCCTGTCTTTTAGCCACTGCCGCAATACAGCGGAATCGGGTTTAACGGCGTGGCCGAGTCCTTCGTAAATTTCATAGGTGACCCAGGCGCCGGCCTTTCGCAGGAATCCGCGGGCCCTTTCCGCGGCGGTTCGGTTCGGGTCCTTTTCACCGACGCCGATGTAAACGGGTTTGTCTTTGAGGTATTTGGTGTCGAAGTCCGTTGCGGTGGTCATGCGTCCGGCGCCAATGATAACGGCGCCTGCCCATGGACGGGGCTTATACTCGAGGAGTTCATTGACGAACCATCCGCCTTTGCTTATTCCGGTGATGATAAGTTTGCGGTCGTTTATTTTCAGGCGGAGGTCTCTTTTGAGGTATAGTTTTAGTTTTCCCAGCCTTCTGACCTCGCCCCTGATGTAGTTGGTGTGCCTACCCATAGTTAGGGGAGCTTCGGGCTCATCGGCATAGGACATTCCTACGATTATGAAGCCTTTCGAGTCGGTGACGTGCCGAAAGAAATCGACGTTGGAGTGTCCGCCCTGGCCGTGGTAGAAGAAGATAACAGGAGCGGTGTTCATATCGTTGTAGTCCTGCGGCAGAAATAAGACTATTTTGTGGCCGTCGAAGTTGAATGGGAACTCTTTGCCCGGCTGCGGCAGATTGATGTCGTTAGGCTCATCGGCCCGGCTTATTGGGGCGCAGAGTAGCAGCAGGGCGGGAAAAAGCAGAAGATTTATATTACACTGGGTACGATTCATAAAGGCCCCCGGCCGGGAACAGATACAGACTGATTATAGTGATTCGGGGCGATGATGCAATACCGAGGCTGAGTGGAGGAAAAGATTGAAAATCGGGGAAAACAGGCTTGAATTATAAAGGGCGAATCTGTAAACTCTTGTTTTTAATGAGCTATAAATTCGGCGCTAAAAGTAAGTGGTCTGGACGCGACGCCCTGCGATTGGAGGGCGTTTTTTTTAGGGTAAAATTACAGAACGCGGTACGCGATACGCAGTACGCGGTACGAAACTATGCCTAAGCGCAAGGACATCAAGAAGATACTGATAATAGGTTCCGGGCCGATTGTCATCGGCCAGGCCTG
>CAYSTP010000195.1:0-3860 GCA_964434085.1 uncultured Pirellulales bacterium | reverse complement strand
TGAAAGTAGTAAGCAGGGGGTGTGCTCTGTGGCTATAATAAAGAATTAACTCTGTGGCTGATTATGATAGTAAACGAGATATTCTATTCCCTGCAGGGTGAAGGCTTGCTCGCCGGCATCCCCAGTGTGTTTATCCGCCTGGCCGGTTGCCCGCTATCATGCAAATACTGTGATACGGTTTACGCCCGCAATTACAGCGATGGGACGGAGCTCACCAATGAGCAAATAATCTCACAGATACAAGCATACCCCGCCCGCCACGTAGTGGTCACCGGCGGAGAACCTTTGGTGAACGCCGATATCAGTGAAAGAAAAGGTCTGCGAGACCTCCTGACCCTGCTCAGAAATAAAGGCAAACATATCACGATAGAAACCGCAGGAATAAAGTTCCTTTCGGATTTGCCCTGCGATTTGATGAGCATCAGCCCAAAGCCGCCTGCAAAAAACAGTCTGAATGAACTTCGAACGTTGATTCAAACCTACGACTATCAGCTCAAGTTTGTAATAGCAAACGAACATGACCTCGCGCAAGCCGAAGAGCTTCTTGCCGAATTGGGCGAATATGACCGCAACAAGGTTATGCTGATGCCCCAGGCCGCGACAAGACAGCAGTATCTAAAAACCGCCCCTGTCGTCGCCGAGTTGTGCAAGCAAACCGGCTTTGCATTCTCACCTCGTCTGCAAATTCAGCTTTGGCAGGGCAGAAAGGGCCTTTAGGACGCGCAATAAAAAATAGTCCCGCAGTGAGAGGTGAACCCGCAATGTCGTAACCTCGTACCTGAAAAATGATATTTTTTTTACTCAACTGCCGAAGAACCGGTTGCCGGGTACGTCGCAGCAGGTTAAGATTCACAGTTGGATGTTCCGGATGACCCGGAATAAAATTATTTCTCGATGACGCGAACGATTATGAGACCTGGAATAAATCTCCTGAAATTAGTCTTCAAATGCCGCGGGTTGCTTATGGTCCCGCCGCTTGTTTTCGCCGCGATTTGCACCTGGCATGAGACGGAAAATAAGTTTCTCACCTTCGGATTAGGTGGTGCTCTTTTCGCCTGCGGGATGCTCCTGCGTCTGTGGTCTCAGATGCACCTTCACTACAGATTAAAGATTCCAAAGGCCCTTACCATAACCGGGCCCTATGTTTACGTCCGCAATCCCGTGTACGTAGCCAACGCGATTATGCTGGTTGCTGCTGTAATTCTGGCCGAATTGTGCTGGTTCGCCCCGCTGATGTTTGTTTATTGTTTGGCTGTCTATACTGTCGTAGTTCGTTTTGAGGAATCACACCTGCTCAATAAGTACGGTCAAGCCTATGCCGACTATATCAGCAAAACGCCGAGATGGATACCGAACTTTCACGTCGTCAAATCGGCTGTTGCGGTTGATACAAGGCAATTTTTAGCATCCAGCCTGCTTGCGGAAGCGCCGGATCTTTTGCTGCTTTTGCCGTTCATCATCAAAGAGATGGCTAAAGTCTCGGCATAGTAAAGACCGTGCTGACGCCGCCCGTATAACCATCGGCATCACCGGTTCGTACGGCATGACAGGCTTCGCTTCGTCGCCGAGGCGCCGCGTTGCGACAACCAGCCGGGCCGCTGAGTGAATTCGGCATTGACAATCATTGGCCAATATTCAATAATCGGTAATTAATTTGTTTGGCTTGCCCAGGTGGCGGAATTGGCAGACGCGCCAGCTTGAGGGGCTGGTGGGCGATAGCTCGTGCTGGTTCGAATCCAGTCCTGGGCACTGTATTTGTGGCACGGCCATCTCTGGCCGTGTTAAATTGGTAAGAATTCGATTTCGCTTCAGTTTGAGTAAATTTCGCCCACGGCCAGGCTCCATTTCTTTTTGCCTTTTGCGAATTCCACCTTGTCAGGTGCAATTGCTGTTACCCGCGTGTTACCGATTTTGTCGCCGACGTGAACAATTTGCGAACCCACAACGGCAGCCGGCTTATCCTGTGAGTAAACAATACCTGTCACTACTCCTTCCGGATTCGGCTGGGTCGGGTTTAACACCTGCTCTTTCAGCTTTGCCTCCAGCTCCGCCAGCCGAACGTCAATTGCATATCTTTTTTCTTTTTCGATTTGCACCCGCTCCAGTGCGAACAGCAGCCTGACGCGAAGTTGTTCATCAGCCATCCGTCTTTCTGCAATCGCCAGCAGTTTCGGAGTCATGTCGAGTTTCTCCGCTGACGTCATTCGCTCCGTTCGAAATTGCTTTAAAGTCCGTGCAAACTCTTTGTCTCTGCTCAGATTCACTCCCTCCGAGCGCAGAACCTCTTCGATATATTCTGTCCAGCCGATAAACCCTGTTTGGATGAACTTCAGGTTATCGCCGACCTCAAGAGGCAGCAGTCCGCTGCGCATCTGTTCGTTTAGCACCGCCAGCCGGGCCGCGTACCGGTTCTCTATGTTTTGCTTCTGTGCCTCGATGTACTGTCCTATTTCCGCCAGCCTGGCCTGTTGTTCATCCGTGACCGAATTCGCCGCGAAAGCCGCTGCGCTCAGCGCCGCAATCCCCGCGACGATAATATATAACCTGATTCTTTTCATACGCCGTACCCCTTCCACAATCGTTTTTCTGTTTCCGATTTCTCCATTCTCCAGTCGTGCGGTCCCTCTATTCTCCCCTCACCTCCGCCTCCAATCACCATTCTACATTATTTCCTATGCATTATTCAATACCCATCACTGACATATTTTGTTTAGCATTCGCCGTCTGTCCTGAGCAATCTGTGGCGAGCTAACCTGTCTTGAGCTTTCTCGCAAGAGTCGAACCACGTCGAAGCAATCCGTGGTTCCAATTCGCCGTCCGCCTTCTGTCGTCTTGCCTCTGCTATCCGCCATCGAGTATCCAGCATCCAGCATCGAGTATCAAGCATCACACCAGCCCAAGCCGCTGGGCTTCCTCGTACAGCCCGTACTGCTTCATCTTCTTGAATAGTGTTGTGCGGTTTATATCGAGCGTCTTGGCCGTAGCCTGCCTGTTCCAGTGATTTGCCTCCAGTGCCTGACGGATTATGTTCTTCTCAGGCTCAGCCAGTGCTTCTTTTAGCGTCATATCACGATAGCTGCTCGCAAGAGGAATAGCGTCGGTGGTTATATTAGGCGGCAGGTCATCAATAGCCACAAATTTTTCTTTCCCGAGCAGCACTGCCCGCTCGATTACATTCTCAAGCTCACGAACATTACCCGGCCACGCGTACCTCTCAAGTGCTTCGAGCGTCTGCTCCGTGAAGCCCAGTTTTTCCCTCTTGTGCTGCATGCTGTAAAGTTTCAGGAAATGTCTTGCCAGCAGCGGCACGTCCCCGACCCTGTCAGCCAGCGGCGGCAGGTTGATTGTAACTACGTTGATTCGATAGTAGAGGTCTTCGCGGAATCGGCCTTGTTTGACCTCTTCCTTCAGGTTGCGGTTGGTTGCCAGCAGTATCCGCGTATCGACCGTCTTGGTCTTATTACTGCCCACCGGCTCGAACTGCCTGTCCTGCAGAACTCGCAGAAATTTTACCTGCAAAGCCGCCGATGCATTCGATACCTCGTCGAGAAAAACAGTTCCCCCGTCCGCCGCAAGAAACTTACCGTCTTTGTTCGCAACCGCTCCGGTAAAAGACCCCTTAACATGGCCGAACAGCTCGCTCTCGAGCAGCGTCTCAGGCAGTGCGCCGCAGCTTACCTCAACGAACGGTTTCTTGCGACGGCTGGAGCGATGGTGTATCGCACGGGCCAGCATACTCTTGCCCGTTCCGCTCGGTCCTGTCATCAGTATCGTTGTCTTGGTGTCTGCGACCGATTCGACCAAATCGAATATCCTTGCCATCTTGTAATTCTGGCTGATGATATTCTCCAGGCTGTATC
>CAYSTP010000194.1:0-3860 GCA_964434085.1 uncultured Pirellulales bacterium | reverse complement strand
TAGAACTGTCGCGAGCCTTGACTTTGAATGTGTATAATGTCGAAGGAGTAAGACCTTGGGCTACATAAGTCGTATTCGTTTGCCAGTTACTGTTTGCGTCACTGTCTGTTGTGCACTCGAAGTAGTATTTTACAGGTGAGCTATCGTCAGTGGCGGTCGTTGCAGTCATCGTAATCGAAGTCGGTCCTGCTGCGCTGGGAGGCGAAGCCCATGTCATAACGTTCGGCTCCGGCGGCGTAAAATCGTTCGAATCACTCTCAAATGCCCACTTGTTGAAATTGAACAGGTCGATACCGTCCGGGCCGTCGAAACTAAAGTAGAGGTCATGAATCCCCGAAGCATTGCTCACGGCACACGATGCGCTCGTCCATGTTTGCTCTCCGCCGGTATTCGGAACGTTGCAGGTTCCGAGCAGAGTTCCGCTAACACTGTCCAGTCGCAACTCGATGCTCGAATTGCTGTTGGTAGCAGCCACTCGAGCAAAGAACTCATCGGCACCATCCTGGAAATCCACTCCTCGAACTCGTATCCAGTCGCCGTTGGAAATCTCAGTTATATTCATACCCCCTTCGGAGCAGGATTGCGATCTGACGCCGCTCTGTGCGGCTAAAGTCTCTGCTTCGACCTCGACATACGGGTCAAAATTCTTCAACTGGGTTAGACCGTCCTGGGTACAGACAACCTGCTGTATCGTTCCGTCCGGATTATAATACAGCCGGTCCAGACAGATGTTTCGATGTGTACCGACAGCAACACCATCGAGGTCTGCCTGATAGCGGTTGTGATATACACAATACCATTGACCCTGATAGGTAAAAATCGTATGGTGATTGTTATTTCCAAAGTTAGTAGGCGGTATCCCAAGGGCTACACCCTGATACGTAAATGGACCCGAAGGGCTGGAGCTGGTCATATACCCAATCTGAGACCCGGGCGTCGGCGGTGGATCGGTATAGTCACTGTCATAATTATCAGCATAGGAATAATAATAAACGCCGTTGTATTTATGCATATGAGATGCTTCGAAAAAATCCGGAAATTCTATCGTAACCGCCGAACCGATGGCATCATGCATGTTCGTTTCCAGCTCGATATAACGTGCCTGGTCGGCGCCGCTCCCGCCAAAATACAGATGCACCGAACCGTCATCGTCAACGAACACACCGGGGTCGAATAACCATTCGCTGTCCGCACCGGGAGTTCCCCCTGAAAGGCTTGCGCGCTTAACTACAATTTCTTCATCCTCTGGAGCGCTAAACGGCCCGGTCGGGGAGCTGCTTATCACTACGCTAATACCCCAGTAAGCATCTCCGAAATATAAATAGAACTGGTTATCTTTAAGGACGATACACGGCGCCCATGCCGTACCCGAATACCAGGATGACAGCTCGTCTGCATCGAAGACCACTCCGTGGTCCGTCCAGTTCTTCAAATCGTCCGTTGAAAAACAGACAATAGAATCCATTAGATAGTCGGTATCGTTGTTTTCTTCATCGTTGGAGCAATAAACGTACAGCCGTCCGTTATACTCAACAGCGGTTGGGTCGGCGGCATAATGCTGTGACATAATCGGATAGTCCGCTCGTGCCAAGAAGGCAGTAATGCATACAATAGCCGCAATGAATACTTTTATTATGTTCGCATAAACTGTTCTGTTTGAGACATGTTTCATTTTCATCCACCTCTTTCTAAAATAGTATTTCTGAGATTTGCATATTCCACTTTCTACCAATTCATGATGCAGCCTGCGACCTTCGGGTCGTTGCAGACCTGCTATTGCTCGGCCATTGCCGCAAAGTCAGTAAAACTGATGTTGTCATTAACCACCAGGTCTAGAGAGTAATTGGGTTCTTCGGTCTGGGGGTTGGTTGACAGCCATTGATTGACCAGCAGAACCAAATCCGACAGGTCAATCCGGCAATCACCATTCAAATCCGCCGACAGTCTATAACCGAAGCTTTGCACCTCCCGGCAGGTAGTTATGCCGTTCGCCAACTCTGCCACATCCGCGGCGCTCAAGGCATTTGAGTAGAGGAGAAAGTCATCAAAACAACCATCAATGCCCGGGTCCTCGTATTGAGATTTGCCGATATAGTTTTGTGTAGTGACGCCGAGTGAATACGGAGTGAGGCTCATCTCGCTGTTGCGTCCGACTTCTTCACCGTTTACGTAAAGAATACCTATATTGTGGCTGAGCGTGACGGCCACATGTGTCCATTCGTTCGCCGAAAGTGCGTTGTTGCCGTCGATAATCTGTTCTCCGCCTGCTCCGCCGGTGGTGATGGCGAAACGTACCGTACCCGTCGAGCCGTTACGCGGCGTCAGGAACATATTCACCGATGTGCCTGTCCCGAAATCAAATATGCGTGACCAGTCGCTGATAGTATCAAGGTAAACCCACACGGAGATAGTAAAATCGGTCAGGCCGCTAACCACGCCCGAAGGCAGGCTGACATAGTCGTTTGTGCCGTCGAGGTTCACGGTTGCCGCCATTAAAGGTGGTATAAATATCAGAAGTACGGCAAGAATTGCCGCGATTGAAGCCTTGTGATTGAATAATTGTCTGTCCCCAGTCATATATCACCCTCGCAATAGATGCCGCCGATTAAATATTTTATCCTGCCTAAAAGAAACCCCTAAACACTCTATCGCGTTTAGGGGTTTTTCTAATTTTTAATAGCATAGCGGCCCGTCATTATTCTATGGCCACCAGTTCTTGATACAGTTCGGGTCGCCGGGTTTGTTGCACAGCATCCAGTCCACGGCAAAGTCGCTGAAATCTTCAAAATCAACGTCGCCGTCGGCCGGGATAAAGTCCGCACCTTCACAGTCGTTGAAATCGCCGCAGTTTGTATAAAGCCAACAGCCGGCTATTACCTCAACGTCCCGCAGGTCCACATAACAATCGCCGCTGAGGTCTGATATAAGTCCGTCGTTTCCGTCGTGGACGTCCTGGCAGGTCTGGTAATCCGGAACTGCCGAATCCTGGTTTGAATAGCCGGACTCATGGTCGTTGGCGTCAACCGCTGTAACGACATAGTAGTAAGGCATAAAATTATTGACGTCGTTATCAATATAATCCGAATCGACTACAAGCGAGCCGTTGAGCTGGCTATATCCGCTTCCCTGTGTCATCGAACGATAGACATTGTAACCGGCCAGGTCTGTTTCGCCGTTATCATTCCAGTCGAGACTGACAAGGTCATTGCCTGCCGTCGCGACTAATCCCGTCGGAGCCGCAGGCGGATAGTCCACTGATGGCATCGCCTGAACCACGAAGCCTATAATTACCTGACGATTTACATCACTGTGCGTTACGCTCGGCGTTTCATCTGCGCCGGTTGCAGATTTGTACCCGTCCGTACCGGTAGATGAGGCCATGTCATGTTCATAAGCTTCTGTAAAGCCGTTATTCACCGTATAGTCGCCTGTATTGCCACACGTGGCGCCGACAAAAACCATGTCTCCCTCACCTGTGGAAAGCGGATTAGTAGTGATATTCTGTGTGCTGTTTTCAAAGCCGTTTTTGTCACTGTCTCCGACTGGGTCTGTCTGGTCCACACTGCCGAGGAATACGCTGGAGTATCCAGAGTCATCCGGTGTAGTGCTCCATGTAGGCACAAACGTGTTACCTGTCGCAGCGGCGATGCCGTCTTCATCGAGAATAAATGCCGCCACGTAAGCCCGGAAGTTTGTGCCAACAACTTCTTCAATGACTTTCGTCATCGGCTGTCCGCCATACGTTACCGAGCTTAGGGTTATAGCAGTGTCATCTTCAGAATGTGCGATGAAAATCAACGCACGACTGTAGCCTGATTCTGCGGTGTGGGTCGTACCCTCTACCCAATCACCGAGGATTT
>CAYSTP010000193.1:0-3900 GCA_964434085.1 uncultured Pirellulales bacterium | reverse complement strand
AAAACACTTATAAGTTTTTTTCTCACTTCAGATTCAGACTTTGACTTCGGCCGTTATGCCATCCATAGAGCGATTAAAGAACAAGGAATCAAAGCGTGAATCCAGTTCGGTTAGCCTCGTTGCTTGCGACGAGGGAAAATTTAGCCCCGCAATTTATTGCGGGGTTGCTAATTAGCCCCTCGGCCAGCCCAGGGGTGCTCACGTCATACCTGCGAAGGCAGGTATCCATATCTAGCATCCAGCATCAAGCATCGAGTACTCCAACTCCTCAAAGACAAAATCCGTTAACGCTAATTCCACTGATTTATTTTGATTTTGATTCCCTGTTCGCGTAAATCATCACTGGCTCGAAAACCAGCCACAGGCAATTTCAAAAGAGGAGTTCCTCCACAGATTCAGTCCTAAGAAAGGAACAATGGTGACTGACGCAGAACACAAGAGGTCTTACCACACTAGTAAGCACGCCTTGCGTTTGTACTATTTTCTGCTTTTCTCAAAGAGGCTTTTCTGACGACCCCGTGCTGGACTAAAAAACGATTTACATGCGTCAGAATTAAGCCTTGAGACCGCAGCTCTATAATATTCAGGTACAATTTCGAAACCAATGAAGTGCCGCTCCAGTCTCTGCGCTGCGACAGCGGTTGTCCCACTTCCAATAAATGGGTCAAGCACCACGTGACCGCATCGTGTAGTTAATTTGATTAGGAACTCGACCAGGGCCAAAGGCTTTTGCGCCTCATGTATTCGCTTCTCATCTTTCCCAAATCCGAACTCAAGAACATTAGTCGGACTGCTACCTTGAATCTGGCACTGCTCGATATTCATAGCGCCAACTTCGTTCTTGAGTACATTATCAGCAATAGTGCCTCCTATTCTGTAAGGTTTCATAAACCAAGCAATTGGTTCATAAGCAGGTGCCAAGTTGCCAAGTCGCCAACCTTCCCATTCGTCCGCCTCTTTCTTGAGACCTCTGCGCTCAAAAACAATGCTCACCCGTTGAGCCCTATGATGAGCGGAGCTCTTTGTCCAAGCTAAAATGTCCTTCAGAAGAAACCCACACCCCTCAAACGCGTTTACGACCCTATTTATCGTTCTTCTCGCGCCAAAGACAAACAACGAGGCTCCTTCCTTCATCTTTGGCAGCAGCGCCTCGCACCATTCTGAGCACCACTGTTCATACTCCAACCCTATGTTACGGTCGGCTTGCGACCACCCGTTAATCGGCTTGCCCCTACGCTTAAATGCTGACTTTCCGACTTGTGCTGGCGATTGGCCAAGAAGGGCGGAGTTCGTGTTGTTATGTAGCACATCCCAATCGTCCAAGCTGATACCGTACGGAATATCCGATAAGAATAAATGGATAGAATCGTCTTCGAGCTCGTGGAGATATTCCCGGCAGTCTCCGCATACTATCTTGTCTAAATACTGCTCATTCACGATGTACACTCCCGCTCCATAGCCCTTCGAATCTGGCTTATTTTAGCCTCTATTTTATCCGCTCTAATCAGCCGTCTAACGGCTTCTTCCTTGGAAAGAGACTGATATTCTTTTATCTTCAACTCCCAAAAGTGAATACCCTCCATCCCCAAATTAGTTCGCTTTTCTTTTTCGACCCTTTTGAACGCGTCAAGGTCTGTGGAGGAGCGGGTGAGGATTTCGCATACTGCACGGTCTATTTCCGCCCAGTAGGAAGAGGCCTTTTTGTGCTGATTCCTCGGAAGAGATTCCCCAAGTCTGCGCCCTGTCTCCCACAAAACCGCTAAATTGTCCTGAGCATTGTGGTATTCGAGAAGAAAGGTCAGATGCACATATGACAGTAGGGTAACGTTTCTCTCGATCGCCTGTGCATAAATCTGGCTTCTGTTGGAGGGGAATTGACTCAAGGGACCAAGCAAAAGAGCGTAGTCATTTGCCCGCCGCCAGTCGTCCAAGGCCTTGATTTTAAAATCCTTCTGATTCTTCGCCGTTCTACTAAGCCTGAAAGTCTTCGCATCGCCAACAATACTGTAAGTCGAATTTCGGCCCAAGACATCGGCGGAATCACCCCTAATCCGGATAACCTCCGAACGAATCCCCAAATAGTTTAAGGACAAGCATAAGAGAACGTCGGAGTATTTTGCCCAGAGCTTTTCCTCCGAAGAATCGTGTTCGAACATCTCCGGCATTACCCCACACTCGATAAGCGCGCCCTTTGTCTCCTCTCTTGTCCAGGCACGAAGTTCCCCCTCCAAAATGCCGAAGGCATCACGTTTAGGAGCGATTTCAAAAATTAAATTAACAAGCTGCTCGCGTCTCATACGACGTTCTTCCTGACGTCGGGGTCAGTACTTCCCTTCATGCCTTAAGGCGGCATTATATCCTTAAACCAACGAAAAATACAACCTTTTTTCATTTCACTAAAACAAGGACAAGTGCATCTTGAATCACGGCTGCTTTTCGTTAGAATTGGTTGTTATGAAACATGCAAACTCCTTAACAGATGAGGTTATTCTATCATTTAGTGGCCTCGAAACAGACCAGGGTCTTATTGATGTCCGTGACTTAGCCAGAGCACTTAATGGATGGAGTATGTTTTGGGAATTCAGTACGGCAGCCTATGTCAACAAGGAATTATCTACAAAACCTATACCAGAAGATAGCCGTTCTAAGATAAAAATATGTGCATTCAGCCACAAAACTTTTGATGTTCTCACGTGTATAGTTATTCCTTTGGCCTTGATGGTAGGTTATGACATCGTCAAAGCTTTATGGAAATGGCACAGGTCATTGATAAAAAGGCACATCGCAACAAAAAAGGAATTCATGACAAGAGAAGATGCTGTCGAAGCTTTAAAGCAGTTAGCAAATGAATTTGACATTATAAATACAAACACGATAGATATCCTTAAATTTATGGATTCAATCGATGATGCACTCAACGATCTTGTGGAACCAATCGACCGCTCAGCCAAGAAGATAATCATCACAAGTACCTACTCAAAATCAACACTCCACCTTGGCTCTGCAGACAAACTTGCTTTGAGAAGTGGTTACCACGTTGATCCGGCATTACGTGCCAAAGGCTTTGAAAAACACTCTGTTAAATTTATTCGCATTAACACCGAGACTGGTAACGCACTAATTACCTTTGACAACCCTACTGGCCTTCATCAAATGGGTCATGAATATTCACAAATAATTGACCCAGTTATCACTCAACCCCGGAATATTTATACGCGAGCCCTCTACGAAGGTACTTCTTTGGAAGTTTGGGGAAGAATGGTTCGTAGCCAAAAAAGCAACAGGTTTGTCAGATGGGAAATCACCGCAGAGCTTCCTTCGGAAGATTCACCTCTATTTGAGACCAACAGCCCTGATAAGCCGTCAGTCTAATGTCTTTTGTTTGACGTCTACCACAATCTGCATTTTTTTCAAAAAAACCGCACCCTGTGAATCTCTAAACAATTAAAGATTAATCCGGCTTTGACGCGCGCCCAAAGGGCAGTGTATGAAGGGGCCAAAGCTCGATGAAGCTTGCTTCGAGAGAGCTTGACACTGAATACACCAAGGCGTCGCAGACGCCCGCGCCAAAGCAAAATCCGTGTCAATCTGTGAAATCCGTGTCGAAACCTTTTGTGCCTTTTTGTGGCTAAAAATCGCATTTTTTGCTTGATTTGCGTTCAAAATATGGTATAATACCGGTGTTGTTTGATAAATTGTAAACTTAGGCAACTAAAAATGACCCGAATTCCCAATTATTTAGCCCCTCGGCCCGCCG
Organism: uncultured Pirellulales bacterium; assembly: GCA_964434085.1. Lineage (GTDB taxonomy): Bacteria > Planctomycetota > Phycisphaerae > Sedimentisphaerales > Anaerobacaceae > JBBABK01. The sequence continues at coordinate 143 of CAYSTP010000193.1, read as the reverse complement.
AGGGGGTCGCCGTTTCCTCCGAAACCCCTCCCTTAACAGCGCAATCTGCGGAATCTGCGATTAAAACTTATGTCCAATTACAACGTACAGAAAATAGCTGACAAACCCGGCTGGGCGCCTATAATGGCGTTGAAACTAACCTG
>CAYSTP010000192.1:0-3916 GCA_964434085.1 uncultured Pirellulales bacterium | reverse complement strand
ACTTCAGGAGAACATAACTTTTCTCTCGAAAAGGCCATTCGGGTCACACAGAAATTACTCGACCGGATTATCTTTGTAGCTTTCTGCGAAGACCGTAATCTCTTGCCAGGTCAATCCTTATTAAGGGCCTGGCGCGACTTGCCTGCATTTCATAGAGTAACAAATCCACGGTGGCGGAATTACCTCGAGTTGTTTCGAAGTATAGACCAGGGAAATGCCGACCTTGGTATTCCGCCATACAACGGCGGTTTGTTCAAAGAGGACCCGGAAGTTGACGATTTGCAGCTCGATGACGACCGGACCGATTTCTTCAAGACTGTCGGCGACTATGATTTCGCACACGAGGTAAACGTTGATGTGCTCGGTCATATATTTGAAAAATCAATAAATGACATCAATGTCATTCGCCAGACAGGTGTATTTGAAGCCGATATTCCTGCAGAAGACCGGCCGAAAATGCTCAAATCCGCCGAACGCAAGCGCGGCGGCATATATTACACTCCGCCCGACTTTACTGATTTCATTACAAGGCAGACCGTCGGCAAAATCGCGGAGGAAAAAATCAAAACACTGGAGAGGAATTTTGGCATCAGGCTGGCGGAGATTGACGCGAAGACCGAAAGGAAAAGGGTTGTCGCCTTCGCTGAAAACGCCATTGAGGAATTACAGGAAATAAAGGTTGTTGACCCGGCCTGCGGCAGCGGCGCGTTTCTCATACGCGCATTTGAAGCTCTTGAAGACAAATATCTTGAGATTGCTGACGTTCTGGCAATCCATGACCCTGAGGGTGCGGAAGAGCTTCGCAATGAAATTTCCGATTATATTCTTCGTGATAACCTTTACGGCGTTGACCTGTCGGCTGAAGCGGTGGAAATTACTCAGCTTGCGCTTTGGCTGCGGTCAGCACACAGGGGAAAGACACTTACAGACCTTTCGAAAAATATCATTTGCGGCAATAGTCTTATCAATGACCCTGATATTGACGCACACAGTTTTGACTGGCACGAAAAATTTCCCGACGTTTTCTCACGACCCAAAGGAGGTTTTGATTGTATAATAAGTAATCCTCCATGGGAGCGATTAAATCTAAAAAAGCGTGAATTCTTTGACCGTACTGCTCCTCATCTAATCAAAACTGCAAATCCGGCAGAATTCCGGAAGCTTGTCGAAAAACTTGAGAAGGATGACCCAAATCTTCACTTGCGCTATGTCAAAGCCAAAGCAGCCGCCGACAAGGCTATTGCTTATGTCAGAAATTCCGGCCGGTACCAACTCACCTCCAGAGGCGACATAAATACTTATGCTGTTTTTGCTGAACTGGCCCATTCTATCGTTGCTCCAACTGGGTACGTCGGCCTGCTCGTTCCAACCGGCATCGCCACGGACAAGACCAATCAGGATTTCTTTGCAGAACTCGTAGGTTCCCAAACCCTGAAGGGCCTTTACGATTTTGAGAACAAGGCGCCAGTTTTCCCTGATGTTCACCGTTCTATGAAATTTTCAGTTTTTCTTTTTGGCGGTTCCAAAAATAAGTCCAAGTCTGCCGACTTTATTTTCTTTGCTCATATAATGGCTGACGTTAAAGATGATTCCCGCCATATCTCGCTCTCTGCCAAAGATTTCAAACTCCTCAATCCAAACACTCGGACCTGCCCTATCTTCCGGTCTGCGCGTGATGCTAACCTGACGAAGTATGTCTATAAGCGAGTCCCCATTCTTATCAACAAATCCTTGAAACAACATAGGAATCCCTGGGGAGTTTCCTGTATGCTTATGTTTCATCAATCCTTTGATGCTAATTTATTTCACGATAATATTACACTTCAACAAATGGGATTCAAGCTTAAGGACAATAAATGGGTAAAAAGAAAGCGGAGTTTTCTCCCCCTGTATGAAGCAAAGATGATTCAAGCCTATGACCACAGAGCAGCTAGCGCCGTCACAGACAAAACCAAGTGGGGTCGCCAGGGTCAAACGATTGAGAGTACCCTGGTCGAGCACCAGAATGCCGAGTTTGTTGTTATGCCGCGGTGGTGGGTCGATGGAAGTGAGGTCGAGAAGAAACTCAACGGCCATGAATCAAACAAAATTCTCGCTTTTAAGAATGTAACAAGTCCAACAAACCAGCGAACAATGATAATATCATTTATTCCATATGCCGGAGTAATTCATTCCGCCCCTTTGATGCTCACCAGTCCAGATATTTCGCACCGCCTGACGGCTTGTCTTTTGGCGAATATGAATTCTTTTATTTATGATTATATCTGCCGTCAAAAAGTTGGTGGTATCAATCTAAGTTACTTTATCATTAACCAGCTTCCAACTTTCCCACCTGATACTTACTCAAGGCGTTGTCCGTGGGACAACCGTATTACCCTTGAAAAATGGATTTCTGACCGGGTGTTGAAACTGACCTGTACAAGTAATGATATGATTCCGCTTGCCAAGGCCGCCGGTTTCAAGCCGTTGATTTGCAAGTGGGACCAAGCCGAACGGCTTGACCTGATGGCACAGCTCGATGCCGCTTTCTTTCTGCTTTATGCTATTGAGCGCAATGACGTGGAATATATTCTTTCAACTTTCGCCGGTTTGCGCAACGAATCACCTGGCCTACTCGCCGGTTCAACTACTATCGAGCGTATTCTTAGTTTTTATGACGACTTTAAGTCTGCGGCGGGACCAAAACATAAGAAATAATGGAACCTGCATGAAATCGCCGTGTCTGTTTGAGATGTTAGAGTGAGAATAAAAATGGCAAAGAAACTTGATACTGGATTCCTGATACTCGATTCTTGATGCTAGAATTCGGCAAGGAAAATAATAAATCGACAAATCTCCTTCGTGCCCTTCTTTCCTTCATGGTGAAAAAATCTGTATTTTTTGCGAAAAAATCGGGTTTTTTCACCTTTTATTGTTATTTCTCCAGAAAACACTTGACTAAAGTTAGGTGGTTAGTTAAAATGCATTACAGTTCACAGCACAGTGGACTGTAAGGCCGCAGCAGCGGCGAGTTGATAAATTCGAATATCTAAATCCTAAGTTCGAAATCATCCCCACTGTTTCAGTTCCTGAAACAAAACGTGGGGACAAGCAAAAACCCCCAACATAAAGTTGGGGGCTAACCATGTTTTAAAATCATCGAAAGTTAATTCATTTCTCGCAGGAGAGGGAAATCGTACTTTTACTCCACATAAAAGTACCAAAACCTGTACGGCGTGCAGCGGTGCGGCTTCTGCTGCTGTATCGAAAGCTGTGGTACGGATACACCTTCAGGAAGATAAAACTGACGCAGGGACAGTACGCAATCGTCGATGCGTGGAGGTATGAAGAATTAAACAAATACAAATGGTACGCACACAAGGCAAAGGGGACATATTACGCGTATCGGGCGGCGAGGGCAGATGAAAAGAGAAAAAATAAAAATGTGAAGATGCACTACGAAGTGATAAGATTAAATTCGAAATCCGAAACTCGAAACCCGAAACCCGTCCTTCGTCCAGAGATTGGGACTACGGAGGGCAGGCATATTCAAAATTCTAATTACCAAAATACCAAAACAATTATTGACCATATAAACGGGGACGGGCGGGATAACCGCCAGGCGAACCTTCGGCAGGCGAATTATTCGCAAAACAGTCAGAACAGGAGGAAAATCGGCAGGCAGTGCGGGTCGCAATATAAGGGGATGTGGTTAGACAAAAGGACAAGGAAATGGCGGGCGCAAATATGCTTTGGCGGCAGGAAGAAGCATTTAGGGTATTACAATGATGAGGCAGAGGCGGCGATGGCATACGACGCGGCGGCGTTGAGATATCACGGCAGGTTTGCGAAGGTGAATTTTAAGAAGAAGTTAAGCCATAGAGGACACAGAGAGAATTGAACATTGTATATTGGTTCGGGGCGGCCTTCGGCAGGT